>JAYVMH010000087.1:0-8848 GCA_043759015.1 Actinomycetota bacterium | reverse complement strand
CATGCAGGATCACCTCGAGGTGTATGTGCAGCACGTGTGCACCCAACCGGTGTCGCTGCAGCCGAACCTGAAGCTGTGGAAGCGGCCGTGGATCGGTTTTCGATGGCTGTTCCGTAAGGGTCCCGGCACGAGCAACCACTTCGAGTCGGGGGGTTTCGCGCGCAGCAACGACGACGTGGAGTACCCGAACCTGATGTTCCACTTCCTGCCGATCGCGGTCCGCTACGACGGGTCGGCGCCGGCAGGTGGCCACGGGTACCAGGTGCACGTCGGGCCGATGTACTCGGACTCGAAAGGCTCGGTGCGGATCACGTCGACCGACCCCAAGGTGAAGCCCGAGCTGCGCTTCAACTACCTGAGCACCGACCAGGACCGGCGGGAGTGGGTCGAGGCGATCCGTACGACGCGCACGATCCTCGGCCAACCCGGGCTGGCGCCGTTCAACGGCGGCGAGATCTCCCCCGGGCCCGCCGTGGAGACCGACGAGCAGATCCTCGAATGGGTGCGCAAGGACGGCGAGACCGCGCTCCATCCGTCGTGCACGGCCCGGATGGGTGCGTTGGCCGATGGCTGTGTGGTCGATCCGCTGACGATGAAGGTGTGGGGCGTGGAGGGCGTGCGCGTGTGCGATGCGTCGGCGATGCGCTACGTCACCAACGGCAACATCTACGCACCGGTGATGATGATCGCGGAGAAGGCCGCGGACCTGATCCTCGGCACCACTCCCCTTGCGCCCGAGCCGACGCCGTTCTACCGCGCCAAGCCGTGACCCCTTCCGTTCACGACACGGACGCAAACGACCCGAACGACCAGAACGACCAGGCTCACGCTCCCTCCGGCGCACGTGGCAGGATTGGGCGCGCGATCAGGCGCAACGACCGAGGTGATGTGCGATGGGACTCCTTGCCGGATTGGATCACGTGGCGACGGCGACTGCCGAGCTCGACCGGCTGATCGCGTTCTACCGGGACAACTTCGATCTGGAACCAATGGCCGGATTCCCGCTCACCGGAGCTGACGGACGCCGAATTGTGCTCATTCCGCTCGCCGACGGGATCATGCTTCAGGCGGTCGAGGTCGCGAGCCTTCCCGCCCCGCCGCCGCTTTCGCCGCCGGGAGCGATCTTCTTCGGCGTCTCCCGCTTCGATCACTGCTCGTTTCGTGCGACGAGCGAGGAGTCGTTCGAAACGCTCCGTACCCGCCTGATGGCTGCGGGCGCGTCGGATGGCAACGTGCTTTCCTCGGGTCCGCTGCGGTTCTTCCGCTTCACCGACCCCGACGGCTGGTTCGCCGAAGTCGTTTGGACGGTGCCGGCCCCCTCATAGTTCGAGCAGGATCGTGAACGCCATGGTGGTCGCGTCGATAGTGACCATCATGCGACGCCTCCGGGTCGACCGGAATGCCCCGTGACTGACGACCCATCACCGTGTTGTCCGACGGTGACGACACAGGTCGGTGACAAGACGATCATCGCCACCGCCTCGCCAGCGAAGCTGCGCTACCGTCGACCGGCATGACGCTCGAACTCGTTCCGCTCTGCACCGCCACCGTCACCCTCGCACCCGGGATCACCGTCTCGCCGACCCTCATGATCGGCGAGGTGGTCAGCCGTCCGCATCGAGGGCGACCGACTGCAGGGGAGCCAGAAGGGCCACGCCTCGGCCGATTGGCTGAAGGTCTCCCCCGAGGGCTACGGCACCCTCGACGTGAAGGTGACGGTCGAGACCGACGACGGCGCGATCATCCACGCCCCTTTGCCAAGGGCCAGTTCCAGCCCGACGGCACCCTCGTCGACGAGATGTACGAGCTGCGCTGACCCGGACTCAGGTGGCGTAGCCGGGTTCGAGGTCGTCGAGGATGGTCAACAGCTCCTGGAAGTGCAGGGCGGCGGCTTCGCCGTAGTCCTGCCACTGGTCGCACGTGAGCTTGGCGATGTGATCGGGGATGATCTGCAGAGGTCGACCGGTGCTGAGCGCGTAGACATGCAACTGCGCGACCCGTTCGAGGTAGAAGAGCTCGTCGAAGGCGTCGGCCACCGACTCACCGACGACCATCACACCATGGTTGGCGAGGAACACCGTCGACACGCCTCCCGCGAGCAGCCGGGCGAGCCGCGGGCCCTCGCTGTCGTCGAGGAACATGCCGTTGTAGCCGCGGTCGTACGCGACCCGGCCGAAGAAGCGGCACGAGCTCTGGTCGATCATCTGCAGCTCGAAGCCATCGAGGCACGCCAGCGACGTCGCGTACGGCATGTGCGTGTGCAGGATCACCTTCGCATGCGGGACCAATCGGTGCAGATGAGCGTGCAGGTACCACGCCGTGCGATCCGCGTCGGGGTGCGCCTCGCCACCCGCTTGCTTCGCATCCAGCAGCAACAACTCGCTCGCCCGCATCCGGGCGAAGTGCCGGCCGAGCGGATTGAGGAGGAACCGGGTGTCGCTCCCCGGCACGAGCGCACTGAAGTGGTTCGCCACGCCCTCGTTGAGCCCCACCCGAGCCGCCCAGCGGAACGCCCCCGCCAGACGACGCCGCTGCTCGAGCTCGTTCACAGCAGGACCCGTCACTGCAGGACCCGTCACAGCAGGACCCGTCACAGCAGGACCTCGGGGAATCCTGGGGCACGCAGGTCTGTGCCGAGCGCATCCTCCAGCAGCTTCACGACTTGCGACGACCATGCGCCACCGCCGTACTGCGAACGAGCACGGATGAACGTCTGCATGGTCTGCCCGGCAAGGTCGAGCGGCACGCCGAAGTCGCGACCGAACTGCAGGGCGAAGCCGAGGTCCTTCACCGCCAGATCCATCGTGAACCCGATGTTGTAGCTGCCGTTGAGGATCACCTGGCTCTCGGTCTCGTGCACGAAGCTGTTGCCCGAGCTGTTGAGGATCGCCTCGAAGGACTTGGCCAGATCCAGACCGCCGCGCTTGGCGAGCATCAGCGCCTCGCCGGCGGCGACGAGGTGGATGAACGCGAGCATGTTGGTGATCACCTTGATGATCGCGGCGCTTCCCAACGTGCCCATGTACAGCACTGGCCGACCGATCGCCTCGAGCACCGCTTGGTGTTCGTGGAACACCGCCTCGTCGCCTCCGACGAGCACGGTGATGTCGCCACCTGCCGCCTTGTGCACTCCCCCGGTGACCGGGCACTCGAGCATGCGCACACCGCGCGTCGCACACACGCCGGCCAGGCGCAGCGTCTCTTCTCGATCGTTGGTGCTGTTGTCGATCCACGTCGCGCCGGGCGCAAAACCCTCGAGCAGACCATTGGTGCCGGCCACGACCGCATCGACTGCGCGCGGCGATGGCAGGCAGGTGAACACCACGTCGCTGGCGGCGGCAACATCCTTCGCCGATGCCGCCCACCGTGCACCTCGCGCGACGAGCGGCTCGGCCAGCGTCGGGTCGAGATCGGTGACGGTCACCTCGTGCCCGGCCCGCAGCAGACTGTGGGCGAGGTGGTACCCGAGGTTGCCGAGGCCGACATAACCGACACGTGATGACATGCCGCCATTATTGCCGAACGCGACAGCGGCGGCCCCACCTCGAAGGTGAAGCCGCCGCGGTCAGCACTCATCAGCCGAGCCAGGCACCCCATACGGCGCCGTTGGCATCGAGCCACTTCTTCGCCGCATCCGGTGCAGCCATCTTGTCGCCGTCGATGTAGCCGGCGACCTGGTTCTGCTGGTCGGTGGTCAGCGCCATCTTCTTGATGAGGTTGAACACGGCCGGGTTCTTCGTCTCCAGCTTGGCGTTCGCCGCCTTGTACAGCTCGTCGATCGGGTAGTCGCACGCATAGCCTCCGTTCGCCGCCTTGGCCGACGCCTTGCATGCGTCGGTGACGTCGGGCAGCGCGACGCGGGCGAACTTCAGACCCTGCGACCACTTCCAGTGCGGCTGCCAGAACTGCAGCAGGATCGGCTTCTGGTCCTTCACGGCGCTGTCCATCGCGGTCAGCAACGCGGCCTCGGAGCCGGCCACCACGTACTTCAGCGGCAGCTTGAGGTTGGCGATGATCTGCTCGTCGTAGGTGACGTAGCTGGGATCACCCATGAGGAACTGGCCCTTGGCGCCGGACTCAGCCGTGGAGAACAGCTTCGCCAACGCGGGGTCCTTGAAACCTTCCCAGGTCTTCAGTTGCGGGTGCGCATCCAGCACGTACTGCGGGATGTACCAGCCGATCTGAGCCGACGGCCCGAGCCTGCCGAGGTCGACCACCGACTTCTTCTGATCGACGTAGGTCGCGTGATCGGCCGCGTGACCCGACGGCCACACCTCGAGCACGCCGTCCAGGCTGCCGTCGTCCATGCCGACCCAGGTGGCGTTCTCGTCGATCTCGACGATGTCCACCGGCGTACCGATCTTGCACTCGATGATGGCCTTGGCCAGCTGTGCGTTGACCTCCGAACCCGTCCAGGGGTTGGCGGCGAACTTCACGTGATCGCCACTGGGGGTCTTGCAATCGGTGAGCGACGCGGCAGAGCCGGTGGCCGCGGTGGTGTCCGTACCCGCACTGGTGGTGGAGGCGGCCGAGGTGTCGGCGGTGGTCGTGACCGGTGGGTTCGTCGCGGGGCTGGTGCTCCCGCTGCTCCCGCACGCGGCGAGGACGGCAGCGATCATCGCGCTCGCGACGAGCAGATGACGCTTGTTCCTCATGGATGTCATGAATCTCCCCTTTGCTTGGTGGTGCCCCATGCTTGAGTGATGCGGTCGAGCACGATAGCGAGCAACACGATACTCACACCGCCCGCCACGCCTTGCCCCAGCTTGCTGAGCGGTTTCGTGGTGGCCTCGTAGGCGACGATGCCGAGTGCCCCGGCACCGACGAGGGAAGCGATGATCACCGTGGCCAGCACCATCAGCAACGTCTGGTTGATGCCGAGGAGGATGGCCTTCTTCGCCAGCGGCAGCTGCACCCTGCGCATCTCCTGGCGAGGTGTGGCGCCGAACGAGATTGCAGCCTCGCGTGGCGTGTACGGCACCTCGCGCATCCCGAGCGTGGTCAGACGACTGCACGGCGGAACGGCGTAGATCACGCATGCGATGACACCCGCCGCGCGGCCGACGTGGAACAGGATCACCACCGGGATCAGGTAGACGAACGCCGGCATCACCTGGGCGATGTCGAGGAACGGACGCAGGATCTTCTCGACCCGGTCGGATCGTCCGGCCCACATGCCGAGCGGCAGTGCGACGAGCATGCTGAGCGTGATCGCGACGAGCACCTGGCTCAACGTGTCCATCGCCAGGTCCCACAACTGCACACGGCCGTTGCCACCGGGAATCGTGCCCATCGCGGCGATCAACAACATGCACGCACCGACGCCGGCCGCGAGTCGCCACCCCCGACTCAGCCATCCGGTGAAGGCGATCGCGACCACGACGAAGAACCAGGGCAACCACAGCAGGAGCGATCGGATCGGGTCGAGCACGTTCGTCACGAGGAAGTCGCTGATGCCATTCGTGGTGTGGCGGAGATGATCCTCGATCCATCGCCTGACGTGCTCCACTGGCTTGCCGATGTCGTAGGTGAGCCACGATGGGAACCTCGACCAGTCGAGCGCATGCGAGGCAAGGACGACGAGCACCACCGCCGAGATCGCCAACCACGTGCCAACCTGTCTCGACACGGTGGGCAGCGACTTGGACCACTGCGACCGACGTGTGCTGCGCTCTCCGGTCGACACGCGGTCCAGCGCGACCGCGAGCAGCACGATGGCGCCTCCGGCCGCGGCTGCCGCGCCCAGGTTCTGCTTCTGCAGCGCGCTGAGCACGTCCTGTCCGAGATCGCCAGTCCCCAAGAGCGCAGCGAGCACCACGATGGCGAACGCCATCATGATCACCTGGTTCAGTCCGAGAAGGATCGCCTTGCGGGCGACCGGTAGCTGCACCTTGGTCAACTGCTGCCACTTGGTCGTGCCGAACGATTCCCCGACCTCGTTGATCACGGTGGGCACGTTGCGAAGTCCGTGGCTGGTGAGTCGCACGGCCGGCGGCAGCGCGTAGATGACGGTGACGACCACCGCGCCCGGAAAGCCGATGCCGAAGAAGACCTGCGTCGGGCTGAAGTAGACGAAGATCGGCATCACCTGGGCGGTGTCGAGCAGGATGCGGATCACTCGCTCTGCCCTGTCGGATCGCGCCGCCCAGATGCCCAGCGGGATGCCGAGCACCAACGCGATGATCACCGACACCGCCATGATCGCGAGCGTGATCATGGCGTGGTCCCAGTTGGCGATCACGCCCACCCCGGCCATTGCTGCACCACCGGCGAGCGCCACACGGAGGCCGCCCGTGCGCCACCCGATCGCGGCGGTGATGGCGACCACGCCGGGCCAGCGCAGGTTGTCGAGCAACGTGACGGTGTGGCGCACGCTCCAACGAAGCGAATCGGCGAGTGGGTTGAAGAAGCGGTTGAAGATCGGCGCGCTCTGACGATGGATGACCGTCCACCTGTAGCGATCCTGGGCCCACTTCTGGACGTTCATGTCCAGCCAGCTCGGCACCTCGTGATGGACGACGACGGCGACGACCGCCAACACGGCGAACACCCCGAGTCCGATCAGCTGCTTGTGGCGCCGCGCCTGGGAGACGGCCTCGGATTCCAGTTCCGGCAACGCCTCCAACGAGACGGCCATCAGCGATCCTCGCCCGCTATCACCGACAGCACGCATTCACGATCGATGGTGCCCACCAGCTTGCCGTCATCGACGACGCGGACCGGAAGGTCGCTGTGCACCACGAAGTGCACCGCGTCGCGAATCTTGGTGCCCGCTTCCACCTCGCCGGCGAACGGACCGTCGCTCGGTGGCGACATCACCGCGTCGACCGGGACGACGTGGCTGCGCGGGACGTCGCGCACGAAGTTGGCGACGTAGTCGTCGGCCGGTTTCAGCACGACCTCGGCCGGCGTACCGACCTGCACGAAGCGGCCGTCGCGCATGATCGCGATGCGATCGCCCAGGCGCAGTGCCTCCTGCAGGTCGTGGGTGATGAACACCATGGTCTTGCGCAGCTCCCCGCGCAGACGGACGATCTCGTCCTGCATCTCGCGGCGGATCAACGGGTCGAGCGCGGAGAACGGCTCGTCGAACAACATGATGTCGGGATCCGTGGCGAGCGCGCGGGCAAGCCCGACGCGCTGCTGCTGGCCGCCGCTGAGCTGATGCGGCTTGTAGTCGCCCATGCCCGGCAGGCCGACCAGGGTGAGCGTCTTGGCCGCGCGTTCGCGTCGCTGCTTCTTGTCCACGCCACGCAGTTCCAGGCCGAACGCGACGTTGTCGATCAGGCTGCGATGCGGCAGCAGACCGAAGTGCTGGAACACCATCGACACCTTGTGGCGGCGGATCTGCAGCAGCTCGTCGTCGTCGGCCTTGGTGACGTCGGCGCCCTCGATGGTGACCGTGCCCGAGGTCGGTTCGATCAGCCGGGTGAGGCAGCGGATCAGTGTGCTCTTGCCGCTGCCGGAGAGCCCCATCACCACGAACACCTCGCCGGGCGCGACGTCGAGGTTGATGTCGCGCATGGCGACGACGTTGCCGTGCAGTGCTTCGAGATCGCCCCGCGGCAGGTCAGCCTCGGGCGAGCCGACGATTCGCTCCGCCCGGGGTCCATAGACCTTCCACAGATCACGTACCGAGATCATCGACTCCACGGACAGCATCCCCCTTGAACCTGTGCTGAGCTCCGGCGGAGCTTAGACGTGTTCGGTGACGACGCTCTCGTCCGCCTGACCGCGCCTGCGCGACAATCGCTCGTGTGACCGAACTTCCCTCGTCTGCACGGGCTGTGGTGATCGGCGGCGGCATCGTCGGCTGCTCCACGGCGTACCACCTCGCCAAGCTCGGCTGGGCCGACACCGTCCTGCTGGAGAAGCACCAGCTCACCTCCGGCTCGACGTTCCACGCGGCGGGCCTCGTCGGCCAGCTGCGCACGAGCGCCAACATCACCCAATTGCTCGGCAACTCCGTCGAGCTCTACAAGATGCTGGAGGCCGAGACGGGCCAGGCGACCGGGTGGAAGATGAACGGCGGGCTGCGACTGGCATGCAACGTGGAACGCTGGACCGAGGTGAAGCGGCAGGCGACGACGGCGAAGAGCTTCGGGCTGGAGATGCACCTGTTGTCCGCCCAGGAAGCGCAGGCAATGTGGCCGATCATGGACGTCGACGACGTGGTGGGCGCCGCGTTCCTGCCCACCGACGGCCAGGCGAACCCGAGCGACATCACCATGGCGCTCGCCCGCGGCGCACGCATGAACGGTGTGACGATCTGCGAGCAGACCGAGGTGACATCGATCGAGGTCGTCGATGGGGTCGTGACGGCGGTGCTGACCGTCGATGCGCACGGACACCCCGGCCGCATCGAGTGCGAGAAGGTCGTGGTGTGCGCCGGACAGTGGACCCGCGCCCTGGCGGCGACCGTCGGCGTGAACGTGCCGCTCGTGCCCGTCGAGCACCAGTACGTGATCACCGAACCGTTCACGCCCGAGGTGCCGCGCAACCTGCCCACGCTGCGCGACCCTGATCGGCTGACATACTACAAGGAGGAGGTCGGCGGGTTGGTCATGGGCGGGTACGAGCCGAACCCGATCCCGTGGGCAGTGAAGGGCATCCCGCGGCCGTTCCAGTTCCAGCTCCTCGACAGCAACTGGGACCACTTCGCGCCGACGATGGAGCTCGCCATCGGCCGCGTGCCCGCGCTCGCCGACGCCGGCCTGCGCACGCTGATCAACGGCCCGGAGAGCTTCACGCCCGATGGCAACTTCATCCTCGGTGAGGCACCGGAGCTGAAGAACTTCTTCGTCGGCGCCGGGTTCAACGCGTTCGGCATCGCGGCGGGCGGCGGGGC
>JAYVMH010000086.1:0-1837 GCA_043759015.1 Actinomycetota bacterium | reverse complement strand
GCCTGTCGCACCAATCGCTCGAGCAGCCGCCGGAAGTCGCTGTCGCTCAGCGACGAGGCCGCACGGGCCAGCTCCGCGCCACGCCCCGCGAGCCGCGCCTTCTCCGACGGCGAGAGGCCCTGAGTGGCCCGTGCCACGGCATCGAGCCGTTCGCCCGTGGTGGAACCGTCGGCAACGGCGTCGCCCAGTTCCGGGATGTCGTCACACGCCTTCTTGCGGCTGCGCACCTTCGACGCCTTGTGGAGCGACGACTTCGCGGCCTTGGACACCACGTCGTCGGGGAACACCGTCGGCTCCGAAGCCGCCAGGTCGTCGAGCCGTGCGACGACCTCCATCTCCCGAGCGTCGAGCAAGCCTCGTGCCACGCGCACGGCCACGAGCTCGGCCTCGCACGCCGCGATGTCGGGCAGTGGTGTGCCCGAGATCAGTCGTCGCAGCGTGTGGAGGTCCATGCGTCGACCATACAAAAGGGGTGTGACGCAGAGGTGTCGTCGGTGCACAATGACGCCCCATGTACGACAACGCCGACCGCTACACGCATGGTCATCACGAATCCGTGCTCCGCAGCCACCGCTGGCGCACCGCCGAGAACTCGGCCGGCTTCCTGCTGCCGCACCTCCGCCAGGGCATGTCGATCCTCGACGTCGGGTGTGGGCCGGGCAACATCACCGCCGATCTCGCCGACCGTGTCGGTCCGGGTCGTGTGGGTCCGGGTCGTGTGGGTCCGGGTCGTGTCGTCGGCATCGACGTCGCCGACGTGGTCGTCGCGGCCGCGGCGGCCGACCATGCACGCGACAACCTCACGTTCGCGACGGGCGACGTGTACGCGCTCGCCTATCCCGACGACTCGTTCGATGTGGTGTTCGCGCATCAGGTGCTCCAGCACCTCGGCGACCCGGTCGCCGCGCTCTGCGAGATGCGTCGGGTGGTGAGGCCGGGCGGCACAGTGGCCGTGCGCGACAGCGACTACGCCGCGTTCGTGTGGTCGCCACCCGACCCTCGGCTCACGCGGTGGATGGCGCTCTACCACCAGCTCACCACGCACAACAAAGCAGAAGCCGACGCGGGACGGGTGCTGCACGTGTGGGCGCGCCAGGCAGGCTTCACGTCGATGACCGTCTCCACCTCGAACTGGACGTTCCAGACGGCCGACGAGCGCGCATGGTGGGGAGAGCTGTGGGCGGACAGGGTGCAGCAGAGCGAGTTCGCCCGCCAGGCGCTCGAGTTCGGCTTCTCCGATGACGCTGAGCTCGCCGACATCGGTGCGGCCTTCCGCGAGTGGTCGGCCAACCCCGACGGGTTGTTCGTCGTCGTGCACGGCGAGGTGCTCGCCACCAAGCCGTGAAGGACGAACGCCGTGAAGGACGAAGGCCGAGGGAAGCTCCTCGTGATGTGTCTTCGAAGTGGCGAGTATGTCTCCCTGGGCATAGCGAAGCCTCTGGCGCGTCCGGCCAACGGCCGTCGCAGCATGGCGCAACGCAATCGACGTTGGGCGCGGTCTTCGGCCTCGCGGCTCATGGTTTCAGGTACAACGCGTACTACGACAAGATGGCACGCGAAGGGGGAACGCAGCCCGCGCAGGACTGGTCGCGCAGTTGCGCGCCGCAGCTTCGTCCCGGCAACGCATGCTGGGTCTTCCGGGTGCGAAGGCGGGAGCGATGCTCGCTGAGACCTTCGATCATGGGTCGGTTCGTCGTTGGTTGTCCTCGTGTTGCAACGTGTGATGTAATCGGCGCACGGCGGTCAACAGCGGCGTGCTCGACGGCCGAGTGGCTTTGGTCACGGGGGCCTCGTCCGGGCTGGGCGCGCGCTTCGCAGGCGTGCTGCGATCAGCCGG
>JAYVMH010000085.1:0-1838 GCA_043759015.1 Actinomycetota bacterium | reverse complement strand
CCTCCGGTGCGAGCAGCGACCTGAAGGCGGCTACCACCTACGCGGCGATGATGGTGGGCAGCCTGGGCATGGACGGCACCCTCTTCTCGTACGAGGCCATCCTGTCGCCGCACGCCAACCTCGTGGCCAAGGTGGCCTCCAGCGACGACGGGCGCGAGCGCGTCGAGGCCATCCTGGGCCGTGCCCGCATCGAGGTGCGCGAGATGCTCGACCGCAACCGCCACGTGGTCGAGCGCCTGCGCGACGCGCTGCTCGAGCGCGACGAGCTGATCGGCGACGAGATCATCGAGGTGATCCTCGCCGCCGTTCCCGTGCGCGCCGACCTGGACACGCCGGCCGGGCCCGACCGCACGGCTGAGGCGGTCCCCGACTGAACGCTCGGCGTCGCTTCCCCGGCACCGCGCCCGAGCCCCGCTTCTAGGCTTCACGCCGGAGGCGAGGCGAACATGTCAACCGAGCGCAAGATCGACCGCTACGTGAACATGGCGTGGGACCTCGGCGCGACCGACGTGCTGCTGCTCGCGGGCCACCCGCCGATCGTGCGGCTCAACGGTGACATACAAGCGCTCGTCGACGAGGAGCTACAGACCGGGGCGACGATCCATCACGAGCTCGAGGGCATGCTCAGCCCGATGAAGCTCAAGGAGTTCGACGAGGAGCTCGAGGTCGACTTCACGATGGGCTGGAAGAACCGCGCCCGAGTGCGCGGGAACGCCTTCATGCAGCGCGGGATGCCCACCGTGTCCTTGCGGATCATCCCCGAGAAGGTGCCCACCTTCGACGACATCGGGCTCCCCTCCGTTGTGCGCACCCTGGCCGCGCTGAAGCAGGGGCTCGTGCTGTTCACGGGACCCACCGGGTCGGGGAAGTCGACGAGCCTGGCGGCGATGGTCGACTGGATCAACCGCAACCGCGCCTGCCACATCCTCACGATCGAGGACCCGATCGAGTACGTGCACAGGGGCGTGCTCAGCGCGGTGAGCCAGCGAGAGCTCGGGAGCGATACGAAGTCGTTCGAGCGGGCGCTGCGGTCGGCTCTGCGCGAGGACCCAGATGTCATCCTCGTGGGCGAGATGCGCGACCCGGAGAGCATCTCCCTCACGCTCACCCTGGCCGAGACGGGCCACCTCGTAATGTCGACGCTGCACACCAACGACTCGGCCCAGGCTCTCGACCGCATCGTCGACGTGTTTCCCGGCGACCGCCAGACACAGGTGCGGCTGCAGCTCGCCGGCACGCTGCAGGGGATCATCGCTCAGCGGCTCGTCCCTAGCGTGCAGGGCGGCATGGTGGCGGCGTTCGAGGTGCTCATCGGCACGCAGGCGGTTCACAACCTGGTGCGCGAGGGCAAGACGACGCAGCTGCGCAACAACCTCACGCTCGGCCAGTCGGTCGGCATGCAGACGCTCGAGATGTCGTTGAACGCGCTGGTTGCGGCCGGTCGCATCAGTTACGACCAGGCGATCGCCCATGCCGTCGTGCCCAAGGACATCGTCGCTCCGACGCCGTACCCGGCGCCGCCCATCGCGTCGAGACGCTGATCCGGTCGAGCGCGGCGGCGCCCGGTCGATCTCGGGTGGGACGACGTAGTCGCAAGCAAGTAGAAGGTAGGTGAGGCGGCGGTGGACAAGCTGATGCAGATCCGGCGCGACGATGTGTGCGCCGACTGTGGCGTCGTCCTGGCGGCAGGAAGTAGCGCCTACTGGAACCGGGCGCAACGCTGTGTTCGTTGCGTGGCGTGCCAGGCCGGCTCGGGGGGCGAGCCGGACCCGATGGTCATCGCCGACACGGCACCCCCTACGGCACGGCTGGACCTGCCGCCCCCGCTCGACCTGCCG
>JAYVMH010000084.1:0-8909 GCA_043759015.1 Actinomycetota bacterium | reverse complement strand
ACCCGGACAAGCCGACCAAGACCATCAACCTGGTGTTGAACGACGCCGGCACGATCGGGCTCAGCCTCAACGGCAAGAGCTTCCCCGCCACACAGCCTTACACCCTGCGCGTGGGCGAGACGATGGTCGTCAACTACATGAACGAGGGACTGCTGATCCACCCGATGCACCTCCACCAACCGATCGGCTGGATCATCGCCAAGGACGGCGTACCGATGGACGAGCCACTGCCGACGGACACCGTGCTCGTCGCGCCCGGCGAGCGCTACACCGTGCTGTACAAGGCGGTCGAGCCGGGCGTGTGGGCCTGGCACTGCCACATCCTCACCCACGCCGAGACCCCCGACGGCATGCGGTACATGGTGACCGCGCTGATCGTGGAGCGCTGACGCCATGACCTCCAGTGCCCCGCGGCTGATCGTCGGCGTGGACGGCACCGAAGGTTCTGTCGAAGCCCTACGGTGGGCTGCCCATGAAGCGGCCCGCCGCGGTTGGCCGCTCCACGTGATGACGTGCGCCGAGCTGCCGGTGGCGGTCGAAGCGGGCATCATCGGCACGAGCGGGATGAGCGGATCGGCGATGGACGGCATCGTCGCCGACTACGAGGCGATCAATCAGCGGGCCGTCAACCTCGCCCGCTCGTTCGGGCTCGATCTGGCCGTGACCGGCGAGACGGTGCTGGGCGCACCGGCGTACGCGGTCGTCGGCGCGGCCCATGCAGACGACGTTGTGGTGATCGGCGCCACATCGCATCCCGGTCGGCTGACCGACGTGCTCGGTTCGGTCGCGACCGTAGTTGCCCACCGGGCGCATTGCCCTGTGGTCGTCGTTCACGGTTCTGAGCGCCGCGATGCCGTGATCGGTCGCATCGTGGTAGGGGTCGACGGATCAGAAGGCAGCGACAGAGGGCTCGATTGGGCGATCCAGCAAGCCGTCCGCTGCGACGCCGAACTGGTGCTGGTCCACGGATGGACGTACCCGTACCAGGGACCGCGCACCGGCGTGTCCGAACCTCGCGACGACATGCGGCTCGACGCGATGCGCACGCTCGAGGTGAGCGCCCTCCGGGTCAAGAACGTCGCCCCTGCCCTGCGCTGCCATTCGATCATCAGCGAGCAGAGCCCGGCCAAGGCGATCATCGACGCGGGCAAGGACGCCGACCTCATCGTCGTCGGCTCACGCGGTCACGGTGGCTTCGCCGCGCTCGTGCTCGGCTCGGTGAGCCGCACCGTGCTGCAGCACGCCGTGGTGCCCGTGGTGGTCGTGCGCGCCACGGACTGACGGGTCGTGGTCATCGGGTCGTGGTCATCGGGTCGTGGTCATCAGGTCGTGGTCATCGGGTTGCCTCTGCCCCGCCTCCACCCGCGCATCACTCGGTCAGGGGAGCAGACCGCGATCTGGCGGCTGCGCCGTCAACGACACGATCATCACCGCGAGCGTGGGAACGAAGAACAGTCCGATCGACATCGCCCCGAGCATCACCAGGCATCCCAGCACGAAGGCGACGGCGATCCGCGAGCGCCTGCTCGCTGCCGCGCTGCGAAACAGCAGTGGCACCCCGACGAGGAGCGCCGGGAGCGCGACGATGATCAGCACACTGTGCCCCTCGTTCGAGAGCAGCGATATGTGCTTGGTGGTCACGGCACCGTTCGAATCGATGCTCGTCTGCGTGCCGAGCGGCATCAGGGCCGCCCCGAACCCGGTGACGAACGCGACCCCGACCGCGATCAGGTTCCATCGTCGGGCCATGTCGGCACCACCGCCGCGATCACCGTGCCTCTGTGTCATCGTCGACTATCATACATACGTATGATCCACACGCAACGCCGCTCCTCACCTTCCTCGCAGGTCGCGGCGCGCGCTCGACTGATCGCGGCGACGCAGGGGCTGCTCGCCACCGGTGGCGCCGACTCGCTCACCTCCCGGTCGATCGCCACCGCGGCCGCGGCCAACCTCGGCGCGATCACGTACTACTTCGGGTCGAAGGAGCAGTTGGTCACCGAGGCGATGGTCGCCGGCGCCCGCGACCTCCTCGCGCCGGTCATCGCCATCCTGAGGTCCGACGAGGAGCCGACAATGAAGCTGCTGGAGGCCGTGGCCGTGATGGACGGGCTCCTGCGCGACCACCGCCAGGATCTCGCCGGTTACATCCAGGCGATCGCCGCGTCGTCGTCCAACGCGTCGATCGCCGACGCGCTGCAAACGCTGCATCGGGAGATGGCTCAGTTGCTCGCCGATGAGATCGAACGCCAGCGCTCGGTCGCCCGGCTCCCCCAGTGGGTGTCGCCGGCGGCGATGGCCCGACTCATCCTCGCCGTCGTCCACGGAACCCTGATCGCCGCTGTCGTCGACCCGACCGGGACCGATGAAACGGCGATCGGTTCACAGTTCGTCCAGCTCCTCCTCGGCGCCCGCACCCGCTGAGCCGTCGATCATCGGGCCGTGGCAATCACCGCCGGAGAAGCCCATCGCCGGAAGTATCCTTTGGCCCACGGAGACTCGTTTCTCCAATTCACCTCATCGCCCCGCCCGACCGCAACAAGTGGAAACACACAGGTCAGCAGGGATGTGAGGAACGTTCGGGGAGTGGCGCAGTGGTAGCGTTCCTGCTTTGGGTGCAGGAGGTCGGGAGTTCGAATCTCCCCTCCCCGACTGGTTCGCCCTGGGCTTGTGGTTCCCTCGCTGGACGGCGTCACCCGTCGATGAGCAGCCAGATCACTTCGATTGCATCGTCGTTGGGCAATGATCGCGTACAGCGCAACTGATCTCACGAGTTTGCCGGCCCCGACGTAGACGCGCATCTCTGACCCAGGATTGACTGAAGTGAACGAGGCGTTCAGCCATCGTTGCGGCGGTGAGCGTCCAGCATTCGAGCGGTCCCGATCACCCGTTCGCGAAATTCGGGGTTGGAGCTCGACCCACGAACGGACCACGCTGGCATCGACCACATCGGCGCGCTGTTGCGGCGTCATGCGATCCATCTCGGCCGCGGTCACGATCTTCTGCGGCCTGCTCATCGCTGCACCCTGCCGAGTGGTGGGCAGGTGCCCCCGTGCACGAGCGCGTGAGTCGCACCCGCCTCGATGTATCAATCCGGCCACGACCTGCCGCTTGTGTCAACTGATCTTCTGAACGGCGTCAGATGAACTGGTGACACAAGCGGGGCGAGCCGCTCAGATCTGCGAGTGACTGATCCGAAGCCGACCAGGTCACTTCGACGGCTGCGTCGCCGGCAGCGCTAACTAACGGCCCGGGAAGGTGCCGGCTTCGACGATCGTCGTGCTCAACTCCTTGCCGAGCGCGGCGAGCCAGATGGCGTCGTCCTCGGTGAGCAAGGCCCATGGCGCGGCCGCGAGATGGTCGGTGCGCTCCTCCACCGCGTCGCGATGCGACCTGCCGACGGCGGTGAACTTGCCGTCCGGTGTCAACCAGCCGCGGCCCAACAGACCACGACACGCCGCGGCCCATGCATGGTCGTCCCACGCCCGTGTGGACTTGAGCACCGAGGCCGACACCGAGCCGGTGGCGGCGTGCAGCACGAGCGCCTCGATGCCCGACACACCCTCGGCGGTGAGCGCGGCGATGTGACCGTCGCCGCGGAACTCGCGGAGCAGGGTGATGCCGAACCACAGCGCGAGGTGCGGTTCGACCGGCCACGGTTTCGCGAGGTGGCCGGCGAACAGCGGCCGACCTTCCAGGGTGCACGCCGGCACGATGTCGCGCAGGAGTGCGGCCGCGCGCGCGATGTCGGGCTGCTCCAGGCGAACACCGAAGATCCGGGTGAGCGCAGCATCGACTGCCGCCAACCGCGCCTGCCACAGGTCGGCGCACGACGCCCGTCGCCACACTTCGGGCACGACGTGGCGAATCAATGTCGGGTTGAAGTTGTAAAAGGTGGCGATCACCACCTCCGCTGGCACCGGACCCATCGCGGCCGCACGCGAGCCGAAGTACCCCATGCGATCAGGGTCGAGGCCGATGGCCGTGTAGTGCTCGTCCGCCTCAGGAACGAAGTAGATCATCCCGTGGTACGACTCGAGGCGTTGCCACAGGAACCGGGCCGTGCTCTGCACGATCAGTCGATCGGGCCGACCGCGTCGCGCACCATGCCGTGGAACACGCCGAGTGGGTACTCCCACTTCGGGCTGAGCACGCCCGTGTTGTAGTTCCCGGCGTCCAGGTTGCGCTGCACGTGCTCGCACATCCGCGCGTCTTCGTCGGCGACTTCCTCGCTGAACTTGACGATCTCCTCGACACCCTCGGCATCATCGGCGAAGAAGTACTCGAAGATGAGGTCGCTGTGCGTGTGGGCACGCGGCAACCAACGTTCGACGGCGAAGCCGCCGGGAAAGATGTCGAACGCGAACGTCGGCCAGAAGTAGCCGAACACGCTGAACGTGCTGGCGTCGCGCGGGGGCATCGTGTGGATGTTCCACCGCGGATCGCCCTTGTAGATCACCTTGTAGTTGAGGGCATCCGCATCGCGGCTCATCGCCGGGTGCGTGGTCGGCAGGTGATAGCCCTCGAGGAAGTTGTCGCCGTAGGTCTTCCAGTTGCACGCCACGTGACGGACGCTCCTGCTGTGGAACCGGTACGACTCCAGATCGACGTGCTCGACCTCTTTGGGGAACTCGCCCAACCACTCGTGCAACGGAGGAATCGTCGGGTTCAAGCAGACGAACACCATGCCCCGCCACGACCCGACCTGGATGCCGGTGAGGTTCATGTCGGCCGGCGCGTCGCACCCGAAGTCGCGAGCGCTGAGCAGCTTGCCGTCGGAGTTGAACGCCCACCCGTGGTACTTGCACACGAGGTTCTTCGTGCACCCTTCACCCTCGAACACCAGCGGTCCGGCGCGATGCGGGCACTGGTTGTAGAAGGCGCGCAAAGAACCGTCGTCGTTGCGACGGATGAAGATCGGCCAGTCGGCCAGGTTCTCGGTGACATAGTCGCCGGAGTTCCGAAGCTGATGGTCGTAGGCGACGTGCACCCAGCTGCTGCCGAAGATCGGCCAACGCTCACGCTGCCAAATGCCGGGGTCGTGGTACCAGCGTGCGGGAAGGGTTTCGGCGAGCTCCACTGGCCCGGATCTTACCGCGGCGACCTGTTGGGACGGCATCAGGGAGGTCATTGCGGCGGGTTCTGCTGCACCACACGCAGCTGTTGGAGGGCGATCAGATCGCGCATCTGGTTCTGCATGCCCTCGGGCGAGCCATCGAGGAACAGCACGTTGCCCTTGCCGTTCTCCGCCATGTGGCGAATGCTCTCGGTCCACATCGAGAACAGGATCAGCGACGAGTCGACGCTGTTGGCATCCATCTCCCTGGCGGCCTGGGTGAGCCCACGTGCGACCTCCTCGCGGAACAGCGCGACACCCTGGCCGCGCAGCTGCGCCGCGGTGCGTTCGGCCTCTGCTTCGATGCGCACCGCCGTACCGGCCGCCTCCGCCTCCTTGGTGCGGCGGATGAGCAACGCGTCGCCCTCGTTCGTGGCGGCGGCCTTCAAGTTGTTGCTCGCCACCACCTGCGCCATCGACGTGGTGATCGCCTGGTCGAACGTGATGTCGTTCAGCTGCAGATCGATCAGGTGGAAGCCCCAGGTCTCGATCACGTGGTCGAGGTTGTCCTTCACCTCGGCGACGATCTCGCCGCGCAAGGCCAGGATCTCCGCCTGGCGCTTGGTTGCCACGAACCCACGGGTGCTGCCCTCCACGGAACGGACGAGCGCGGTGAGGAAGTCCTTCTCGCTGACGAACTTGAACGCAATGTTCTTGATCGTCTCCTCGGACTCGCTGATGGCGCTGTAGACCATCATCGCCGTGAAGTAGACGTTCGCCTGGTCCTGGGTGATCGCCTGGAACTGGAGCTCGATCGCCCGGTTCTGGATGCTGATGCGGCGATAGATCTTCTCCACGAACGGGATGAGGATGTTCAGACCCGGACGCAGGATGCGCTTGTACTTGCCGAACACAGTGGTGACCGCCACGAGGCCTTGCTGCACGGTCCTCACGCTGACCAGGATCACGATCAGCAACAACACAACGAACACGATGGCGATGATGATGCCAGCACTCATGTCTTGACCTCCCAGGGGGTTCGCTCGGAGTGTACGTCAGGCCCTTGTGTCAATCGTCTCCGAAGTTGATGCCGAGCTCGCGGGCGGCGAGAAGCGTGTCGCAGTCCATCGGAACGGTGCGCAGCGAGCCGACGGCGTCGGCGATGCTCACGTACTCGACGTGCGGCCCGTTGAGCGCCACCATCACGCCGTCCAGTCCCTCATCGAGCGCACGCACGGCCGCCGCACCGAAGCGGTTGCCGAGCAACCGGTCGGTGGCGGTGGGCGTGCCACCGCGCACGAGATGACCGAGCACCACGGTACGGGCCTCCTTGCCCGTGAGGCGGGTGAGCTCGCTCGCGACCACGTGACCGATGCCACCGAGGCGCTCCGCCTGGTCGATGCTCGTGGCAAGCACTTCTCGATGACCGTCCTTGGGCGCCGCGCCTTCGGCGACGACGACGATCGCGAAGTGCGAGCCCCGCGCCTCGCGACGTTCGATGCACGCCGCCACCGACGCCAGGTCGAACGGGATCTCCGGGATGAGGATCGCATGCGCGCCGGCGGCGACACCGGCGTGGAGCGCGATCCAACCGGCGTAGCGGCCCATCACCTCCACGACGAAGACGCGGCTGTGCGATGTCGCGGTGGTGAACAGTCGGTCGATCGATTCGGTGGCGATCTCCACCGCGGTGTTGAAGCCGAACGTCACTTGTGTCTTGTCGAGATCGTTGTCGATGGTCTTCGGCACGCCGACGACGCGGAGACCCTCCTCCTGGAGGCGCAGCCCGATGGACAACGAACCGTCGCCCCCGATCGTGACCAGCGCGTCGATGCCGGCGTCGCGGAACTTGGCGACGAGCTCGGTCGTGCGGTCCTCGTACGTCACGGTGCCGTTCGGCTGTCGCACCGGGTAGTGGCACGGGTTCCCTCGATTGGTGCTGCCGAGGATGGTGCC
Source organism: Actinomycetota bacterium (assembly GCA_043759015.1). Lineage (GTDB taxonomy): Bacteria > Actinomycetota > Acidimicrobiia > Acidimicrobiales > Ilumatobacteraceae > UBA668. Next base: position 1,897 of record JAYVMH010000084.1, on the reverse strand, counting down.
GCCGAGATGACCGATCCCCGCCACGGCGTTGGCATCGAGCTGGATGAGCCCACCCTCAGGATATTGATCCGGGAACATCAGCCCGTTGAAGCCGTCGCGGATGCCCACGACATCCCATCCACGGCGCCGGGCGGCGAGCGTGGAGGCCCGGATCACCGCATTGAGGCCCGGGGCGTCGCCACCCCCTGTCGACAGAGCGATCCGCATACGCCTGACGGTCTACCAGAAGCGCCGAGGCGGAACCCGGGACGGTCGCCGCATAGGGTCGCGTCGATGAGTTGGGTACCGGTGGTCGACCTGAGTGGCACCGATGCAGTCGCCGCTGTTGCGGAAGCGTGCGAGCGGGTCGGTTTCCTCACGGTCGTCGGACACGGCGTCGGCGACGAGGTGCTCACCGAGGCGTGGGACGCCGGGGCTGCGTTCTTCGACCTGCCGGCCGCCGCGAAGATGGCCGTCGCGATGCCTCGACCCGGCTACCCCTATGGCTACTCGCCCGTCGCCGGTGAGACGCTGGCCGCGTCGCTCGGCAACCGCAGCCACCCCGACCTCAAAGAGAGCTTCGCCATCGGGCCCGTGACTCCGGCCGCGCACACGTTCGCCGACCCCGACGAGGAGTTCGCCTGGTCGCCGAACCTGTGGCCGCAAGATCCTCCGGGGATGCGCGAGGCGTGGGAGCGGTACTACCTCGCGATGGCGGATCTCGCCGCCCGGCTGCTGCAGACGATGGCGTCGGCACTCGGCCTGGAGCGGCACTGGTTCGACTCGATGATCGACCGCCACACGAGTGCGATGCGGGCGCTCAACTACCCGCCCACCGCGACCGCGCTCGACGGCCAAATGGGCGCCAGCGCTCACACGGACTACGGAACGCTGACGATCCTCATGGCAGACACGTCGCAGCGCGGTCTGCAGGTGCAGGCCCCGTCCGGCGAGTGGATGGACGCGGTGCCGTTGCCCGGATCGCTCGTCGTCAACCTCGGCGATGCGATGGCGCGATGGACGAACGATCAGTGGCGGAGCACGTTGCACCGGGTCGTGGTCCCCGAGCGTCGCCGTCAGTCGATCGCGTTCTTCCACAACGCGAACTGGGACGCGTCGATCGAATGCCTGCCGACGTGCGTGGCCGACGGCACGGTGCCGAAGCACGGCCCGATCGCCGCCGGGCCACACCTCATGCAGAAGTTCCGGTCGACCGTCAACACATACTGATCAGCCGGCGCTCGATGAGCCGCTAGCCTTGCAACTCGCCCGCGGGTGTAGTTCAGCGGCAGAACCTCAGCCTTCCAAGCTGATGACGCCGGTTCGATTCCGGTCACCCGCTCCAAAACCAGCCGCGTTTGTACACTTTCACGCGCATACCGCGCAAAAGTGTACAAACGCGATGTTTGGGGCGGTTAGTAGGCGTTCACCGTCGATTGGAACTTCTGCATCAGGTGCGGGCCGGCTGCGATTGGTTTGTACTTCGGGGTCTCGCCTGCTGGCAGACACGTTGGAAGGCACTCGATCACCGCATCCCAGTTCGCGTTGTGGAAGAAGGCGATCGACTGACGGCGCTTGCTCGGCACTTGCACGCGATGCATTGTCGAGCGCCAGCGATCGTTGGTCCAGCGCGCCATCGCATCGCCGAGGTTGACGACGAACGAACCGGGCACCGCGTCGACGTTGTGCCACTCGCCGTCAGCACCCTCGAGCTGTAAGCCGCCGACCACTGGATCGGCGAGCAAGATCGTGAGAGTTCCGTAGTCCGTATGAGCGCTCGCACCGAACCGGTCGGTGCCGCTAACTATTGCCGGGTAGTTCAATGCTCGCATCGCGCTGGTGTGGCGGTCGATCATCGAGTCGAAGTGCGTTGCCGGCAACCCGAGACCCGACGCCATCAGTCGCAGTAATCGCGCCG
>JAYVMH010000083.1:0-20791 GCA_043759015.1 Actinomycetota bacterium | reverse complement strand
TCGCCCGTACCGAGCGGCGGCTCTACTGCGTCGGCGTGTTCTCAACCGTCGGCTCGACGGAGCGCTGGCCCCAGACCACCAACCTGTGGGAGTACCGCGACGGGTGGGACGGCGTGGCGAACCACTTCAGCTTCGAGTTCGGCAACGCAAAGCACCAGGACGCCAACCTGGTGACCTGGTGGGCGGAAGCAGCGACGCTGCGCAGCGGTGGCTTCGATCGGCTGCTCGTCCCCGCGCACTACACGCCCACGCTCGACGACCTCCTCGCCAACGGGGTGCGCGGCGAGTGCTACTACCACGAGCAGATCAGCTGCGAGCCCGGACGCGCACCGGCGGTGCTGGAGGCCATCGAGCGCCACCGCCTCGCTGTGGCGGCACGCTTCGGTTGGCGACTCGTCGGCGCCTACCGCACCGCGCTGGTGAACGACTCCGAGGTGATCGCGATCTGGGCCGTGCCGACGTACAAGCACTGGACCGACTACGAGGCGGCGGTCGGCAGGGGCGACGACGACGACATCGCCGCGTGGCAGCGGTCGATCGCCGGCCTCGTGCGCGACTGGCGCAACAAGGTGCTGGTGGCCAGCGACCTGTCGCCGATCAAGACCGGCGAGATCCTCTGACGCTCGGGTCGTGGGTGGTCACGGAGCGACGTCGAACAGGTCCTTGAAACCGCTCGGTTCGTGGCGGCCGACGGTGCCGTGTTCGAAGATGCCGTAGCCGACCTGGTCGCCGCAACGGGCGCGAGCGATGTGGTCGATGACGGAGAACGGCGTGCGACCGGCGACGGCAGGATCGGTGAGGTCGTAGACCAGCCGCTCGAGGTAGCCGCGACCTCGCCACTGGCCGTGCCCCCAATCGGGGTCGCCGCCGTACCCACACCCGACGTTCAACGGCATCGAACCCAACACCTCGACGTCGATCGTGATCGGGTTGCGGGCTCGGTCCGTGAGGTGGATCGTCGCGCCCTCGGGCAGGCGGGTTCGCGACCTGTAGCGCACGTCCACCTGCGGCCAACCGAGCTGCTCCGCATCCCTGCGACTGCCCACCGGGAACATCCGCACCGCGTCGTTCAGCGTCCGGTTGCCGCTCGGCTCCTCCTGCAGGATGACCACGGTCGAGAAGTCGTCGAAGCGCAACGGGATCCAGAACCAGTGCAGCTTCGGTTCGAGCTCGGCGGCCCATCGCCCGGGTGGTTGCGACTCCCCGACGGGACGGATGCCCCACGACCGATCGCGGGTGCCGGTGAAGTGCTCGTGGTCGAGGTCCCACTGCTGCCCGCCGGCGCGCACGAAGCCCGTCCAGCGGCCGATGCCGAGGAAGCGGCTGGCGTCGAGGATGGAACGGGTGCCCTGCCGCATGATGTGATGCGACTCGTCGTGCACCGGTACCGCCGGCGTCCACTCCATGTCGCACGACACCTCATCGGGGTTGCCGTCGCACACGACGCGGACGCGCTGCAACGGCTCGATCACCTCGATCCGGATCGGGCCCACCTCCATCCGCATCCGGTCGTCGTCCATCGCATCACTTGCCCGCACGACGTGCTGCTGGGTGCCGACGCGGATGCAGCAGTACGCGTCGCGGGTACCCAGGTTCGGGTAGACGCCGAAGCCGGCGATGAGCTGCATGTCCACCTGACCGTGGGGGATCACGTGGAAGATGTTGCGGTCGTAGAAGTCCTTGTCGGTGGTGCCGACGTAGGCCATCGACAGCGGCACCTGATGGATCGGGTACTCGTCGAGGGGGTGGGGCATCGGGAGGTCCTTTCAGTTCCAGGAGCTGAGCACGTCGTCGATGGAGTGCTCGCCGGGATGGCACGGCTCGCCGGCGGCCGCCGGCGTGCGCGAGAAGCGTGGTGCAGGGTTGGCCTGCGGGACACCGTTGATGCGGGTGACGACCTGGCGGGCAACGGTGTGGTGGTGCACCTCCACCTCGCCGGGGGCGAGCACCGGCGCGAAGCAGGCATCACCACCCTCCATGACGCTGCACCATTCGTCGCGCGTGCGCGCCCGGAACACGTCGGCCAACTGGGCCTTGCGCGCCGGCCACTGATCGCGTTCCCACTGACCCGGCGCGGCAAGCCCGAGCAGCCGGTAGAGCTCGGCGTGGAACTGGGGTTCGATGGCGCCGACCGACACCCACTTGGCGTCCGCTGTCTCGTACACGTTGTAGAACGGGGCCGCGCCGTCGAGATGGTTCGTTCCCCGTTCGCCCCAGTGGCCGCTGGCTGCGGCGGCGAAGAAAGGACCGAGGATCATCGCCGCGCCGTCCACCATCGCCGCATCGATCACCTGGCCGCGACCGCTCGTGGACCGCTCGAACGCGGCGCACGCCACACCGAGGACCAGCATCACTCCCCCGCCGGCGAAGTCGCCGAGCAGGTTGATCGGGAACGTCGGTGCCGCACCCGCCTGCCCGATCATGTGCAAGGCGCCCGACAACGCGATGTAGTTGATGTCGTGCCCGGCCGCCTGTGCCAACGGGCCCTGCTGGCCGAAGCCGGTCATCCGGCCGTAGATCAGTCGCTCGTTGCGGGCGCATGCCACCTCCGGGCCGACACCAAGCCGTTCGCACACGCCCGGCCGGAACGGGTCGACGAAGACATCGGCACGGTCGACGAGCGTGAGCAGCTGCTCGGCGCCATCGGCCGCCTTCAGATCGATCGCGACGCTTCGTTTCCCGCGCATCATCGGATTGGTCGCCTGACGACTCGCGTCCACTCCTGCCACCACATCGGTCCGTTCGACGGCGATCACGTCGCAGCCGAGGTCGGCGAGGATCATTGCCGCATACGGCCCGGGGCCCTGGCCGACGAGCTCGACGACGCGGAGCCCCGCGAGGGGCCCACTCATGCGGCGTCGCCGGAGGCCACGCGCTTCGCCCAGCGGTAGTCGCTCTTGCCCGCGGGTGACCGCTGCACCTCCTCGACGAGGGTGAGCTGGCGCGGCACCTTGTAGCCGGCGATCAGCTTGCGGCAGTGCGTCTGGAGGTCGTCGAGCGTCAGTTGCGCACCCGGCACGGCACGCACGACGGCGGCCACCCGTTCGCCCCATCGCTCGTCGGCCACACCGACGACGACCGCATCGAACACGCCGGGGTGAGCAAGGATCGCGTTCTCCACCTCCTCGGGGAACACCTTCTCGCCGCCGGTGTTGATGCACACCGAACCTCGGCCCAGCATCGTGATCGAGCCGTCGGCCTCGAGGCTGGCGAAGTCGCCGGGGATGACGTAGCGAACGCCGTCGGCACCGGTGACGAACGTGGCCGCGGTCTTCACCGGATCGTTGAGGTACCCGACGGGGATGTTGCCGCTGCGCGCCAGCCGACCGATGACGCCCGAGCCGGCCGCAACAGGACGCAGGTCGTCGTCGAGCACCGCCGCGTCGCGCGCCGCCGACACCGTCGGGCCGCCCTTCATCACCGCGCCCCTGGACACCATGGTGATGCCGCTGGCCCCGGCCTCGCTGGACCCGATCGCATCGGTGACCACGAGATTGGGGAGCCGATCGAGGAACCGGTCCTTGCACGTCTGGGAGAACAGCACGGCGCTGGAGCTGATCGCGAACAGCGACGACAGGTCGTAGTCCGCGCCCGGCTCGTCCAACGCGTCGAGCAGCGGTCGCGCCATCGCATCGCCGGTGATCATGAGCAGGTTCAGCTTCAGCCGCTCGACGGTTCGCCACACCTCGCGCGGGTCGAACTTGGCGCACAGCACGCAGCCGTTGCCGATGAAGCTCTGGCCCATGACGCCCCATTGGGTGGCACCATGCATCAGCGGGGCGATCGGGAAGCCGAGGAGCTGGAACCCGTTGCGGCCCTTGACGAGGAAGTCCTCCGGCCCGTCCACCTTGTCGCCGGTGCGGATGTCGATGCCGCCGCCGAGCGCCATCACGACATCCGCGTGCCGCCACACGACTCCCTTCGGCATCCCCGTGGTGCCGCCGGTGAACAGCACGTAGTGATCGTCGCCCGAACGCTTGGCGAAGTCGCGGACCGGTGACCGGGCGGCGAGCGCCGCCTCGAACTCGTCGCCGATGACGAGCATCGCCAGTGTGGGTGCAACCGCCCGAGCGCGATCCACGAACTCAGGTTCCACGACGAGGTACTTCAGACCTGCATCGTTGAACAGGTAGGCGAGCTCGTCCTCCACGTAGCGGTAGTTGATGTTGATCCACACGGCTCGGATCTTGAACACGGCCCACAACGTCTCCACCCACTCGACGCGATTGAGCGCGTAGATCCCCACGTGGTCGCCCGGGCCGATGCCCTGCGCGGTCAGGTGGTGGGCCAGCCGGTTCGCACGGGCGTCCATCTCGGCGTACGTGCGCTGCTGGCGCTCGTCGATCAGGTAGGTGCGGGCGGGCCATTCGTCGGCCGCCTGCTCGAAGAGGTCGGCGAGGTTGAACGTGGTGGTCATGGCGCTCGATCGATGAGGGGGAAGTCGTGGTCGGTGAGCCAGTGTCGGCCGACGGCCTTCACCGGCGCCCAGCGAGCGTCGAGCCGCGCGCCCGTGAGGTCGTCGTCGGTGATCTGACCGAACTCGCGTGGGGTCGGGCCCACCTTGTGCGCGTGGTGCTGCAGCTTGCCCACGTCGAAGCCGAACATCTCCGCGGCCGCAAGACCAACCATGCGCCGCGTCTCGTCGATGGGGATGTCGTGGAACGTCTTGCGCAGCCACTCGCGGGTGTGCGGCCAGGTGCCCTCAGGATGCGGAAAGTCGTTGCCCCACATGATGTTGTCGATGCCGATCTCGTACCGGAACGCCAACTCGCGGCGCTTGGTGTTCGACGCGCCGATGAAGCAGTTGCGGTCGATGTACTCCGAGGGCAGCATCGTCAGCCCGCCGAACGGGTTGGCGCCGAGCTTCTCGGTGCCCTTCTGCCCCAACGCCAGACGGTCCCAGAACCACATCATCGACGGCAGCCACCAACAGCCGGCCTCGGCCACGCCGAAGCGGAGCCCAGGGAACCGTTCGAAGACGCCGGACCACAACATGAACCACAACGGGCGAGCGGGCCACCACGTGACCTCGCTGACGTAGATGCCGAGGTGATCGCCGTACTCCTGCCTGGGCGCCGGACCGGAGTGGGTGACCACGGGCATGTGCAGCTCCTCGCACAGCGCCCACACGGGGTCGTAGTGGCGGTCGTGGTACGGCTTCTGGTTCACCCACATGGCGGGGATCATCACCGCTCCGAGGCCGGTCGCCTTGGCCCGGCGGATCTCGGCGAGCACCGACGACAGCTCGGCCGTGATCGGCACCAGCGCCACGCCCCGCCGCCGTTCGGGGCTGCTCGAGCACAGCTCGGCGAGCCAGCGGTTGTGGGCAATCGCTCCCGCCAACCCGAGCTCGGGGTTCATGTCGCCCGACATCCCGAGCCCGGCGCCGAACGGCACGCAGGTGCGGCTCTCCACCGCATCCGCGTCGGGGAACACCACCTCGCCGGACACGCCGTCGCCGTCGAGCTCCTGGTCGCGACGGGTCGCCTCCCAGCCGCCGCGCAACGCCTCCTCATGCTCCTCGAACCAGTGCTTGGCGTAGTCCTCGTTGCGCACGCCGAGGCGGGTGATGGCTTCCAACTGCGCATGCCGTTCGGCGAGGAAGCCGTCGAACTCGCCGTGGAACCGCGATTCGAGGTAGGGCCGGTACTCCTCGGTCGGTAGCCCAGCGTGGCTGTCGGCGGAGACGATCACATACGGGTCGTTGGATGTTGTCACGGTGTCCTCGACGTTGCTCAGCCGGGTACGGCCCGGAGGTAGGTGGGATTGGCGCGCTGCAGCATCGACGCGCTGCGGGCCTGGATCTGGAGGTCGGTGCGTTCGCTCTCGGGCTGGATCCAGAACTGGTTCGCACGGATGCCGGCGACCACTCGTTCGGCGACCTCCTCGACCGCCGTGTACGCAATCGCGATGCCGGCCGCGGCCATTTGCGCCTCGATCTGATCGACCGTCGTGTACGGCGTGACGCGGGGACGTTCCTTGGCGAACTCGTCGGTGCGCGAGCGCCACGACTCGAACAGGCCCGTGCGCAGCATGTGTGGGCCGGGGAAGAGCACCGAGGCACCGATGCGCGCACCGACCTCCTGCAGCTGGCCGTAGAGGCATTCGGTGATCGTCACCACCGCTGCCTTGGTGGCGGCGTACTGCGGCGTGCTGGGCAACGGGGAGACGCCGCCGTTCCCCGACGACGTGTTCACCACATGCCCTTCTTCGCCCTGCTGCAGCATCACCGGCACGAACGCACTGATGCCGTGCACGACGCCCATCACGTTGACGGCGATCGCCCACCTCCAGTCGTTCATCTCGTGCTCCCACATCCGCCCCTCGGCGCCCGCACCGATGCCGGCGTTGTTGCAGACGACGTGGACCGCGCCGAACAGCTCGAGTGTGCGATCGCGCAGCGCCCGGACCGAGTCGAAGCTGGTGACGTCGGTAACGACGCCGCGCACGTCGAACCCGTCCGCGCGCAGCTCGTCCTGCGTGGCCGCGAGCAGCGGTGCCTGCACGTCGGCCAGCACCACGCGCATGCCCTCCTGCGCGAAACGCCGGCCCATCGCCTTACCCAGCCCGCCACCGGCGCCGGTGACGACCGCGACGCGACCCTCGAGCTCCTTCATCAAGCGAGTCGTTCCGTCACTCGGTACCGACAACGGACAGGTCGTCGTATCGCTGATGAACGAACGGGCGGACCCATTCGCCCGGCACGGTGCCGATCAGCTCGCCACGTTGCGAGCTCGAGCGCTCCGCGAACTCGATGAAGCGCACCCGCAGCACGGGAAGGTCGACGACCGGATCGAACTTGGATTCGCGAAGGATGATCTCACCGTCGACGTTCCACACCGCGCGCGTCTTCTCCTCACGATGGCAGTGGACCAGCCACGGGTCGCTGTCGAACCCCTTGCCGGAGGGGTCGAGCAGGAACTTGAAGTAGAAGTCGGTGCGTCGGCGATCCGGTGTGAGCGGTGCCTCCCCCGTGACCGTGCCGTTGATCTCCACGAACGTGATGCCCATGCGCGAAAACGCGCCGCGCACTGCGTCGCCGTCGCGATCCAACGTCACGCTGCCGAGCTTCTTCGGTTCACCGAACGTCTCGCGCCCACCGACCACCGCTTGCTCGGTGGTCATCGGCATGACGAGCGGGTACGCGCCGAGCATCCCGTCGTGCACGGCTTCGACGGAGAACGTTCCGGCGCCGAACGGCGGGCGCCCGTGACCGATGTCCACGCTGGCGAAGGTGACCCGCACCAACGGCGCGGTGGAGGGCAGCAACGGGCGCGGCAACACGGCCGCGACGGCCTCGGGATCGGTCTCGTAGATCGCGGTCAAGGTGGTCGCCCACGTCTCGATCGAGGTCGCCTCGAGCTCGCGGTTCCTCAGCTGTTCGGGGGTCCGACCCCCGTACCTCACACCTCCCATGTCAGTTCCTCCTTCGAATCGTCGCGGGCTGTCAGGCCACCGAACCCGGCGAGCGCCGGGCACTTCTCCGCGTACATCGGCACGTCGCCGCGTTGCAGCGGCACGTCCACATCGCCCACCTTCGGGCCGACGCGATCGGCGATCGGCCTCAGCTGCTCGACGTCGAAGCCGTACAGCCGTGCGGCATTGCTGCCCACGAGCGCGGCGACGTCGTCGTGGGGCACGCCGGCGAACGCGGCGCGGAGAGCTTCGGCGGTGAACGGGAAGCTCGCCTCCTTGTGCGGATAGTCGCTGCCCCACATGATGCGATCCACGCCGACCGCCGTGCGCAGGGGCACCTCGGCCTGGCGCATGAAGCTGGCGCCGATGTGACACTGGCGGGCGAAGTACGCGCTCGGCTGCAGCGGCAGCTTCGACATCACCGGCAGCCCCCACACGTGCTCCTGGGAACCGACCGCGGTGCGCATGCGGGTGAAGAAGTAATCGAGCCGGGCGAGCTCCTCGGGAACCCAGGCCGTTCCCTGCTCGGTGAACACGATCTGCAGATCGGGGTGCCGCTCCATCGCACCCGACACCACGAGGTGAGCGAGCGCTCGATGCGACCACCAGGTGACCTCCAGCAGGAAGACGACGGGGTCCTCCACGGTGTCGCCCATCGGCGGGCTCGCGCTGCCGCCATGGTTGTTCAGCGGCATGCCGAGCTCGGCGCAGACGGCGAACAGCGGGTCGTAGTAGTCGCCGTCGTACAACGGCGCCAGGCCCGAGCCGGGCGGCACCCCGGGCAGCAGCACGCCACCACGGAGCCCTGCCGCGTGAGCCCAGCGCACCTCGGCGACGGCGGCTTCGATGTCGTGGAGCATCACCTGACATATGCCGGCGCGACGCCCCGGGGCGGCCGCGCAGAAGTCGGCGAGCCAACGGTTGTGGGCTCGCAGTCCGGCCCAGCGCCGTTCCACGTCGCCGGCCGTGAGCGCGGGTGGTTGGAACGTGAGCGAGGCCTTCGGGAAGAACGGAGGGATCGTGTTCGGGAAGATCACCTCGGCAACGATGCCGTCGCCCTCCAGCTCCTTCAGCCGCCTGGCGGAGTCCCAGTTCCTCGGCCCGTCGGGGCCGGTGAGGTCCTCGTACGGGATCACGTAGTTGGCGGACCACTCGGCGAAGTCGTCGAGGTAGGCACGCTCGAGGTACGGCACGTAGCCGGCGAAGTCGGAGCCTGCGTGGCAGTCCGCCGAGATGACAAGGTAGCGGTCGTTCACATTCACGAGAGCCCCCCGACGAGTCGTGCAGCGCGATCGGCAGGAGCCGAACCTCGCTGATCATAATGGGTACGCTCGCCCGGCCGGAGGGGTCGGAGGGGTCGGAGGGGGAGGAACGGATGTCGGGCAACGAACACCTGCTGGTGGAACAGGTCGGTCACACGTTGGTGGTGACGATGAATCGACCGGAGGCGAAGAACGCGCTCAGCTCGGCGATGCTCGCCGGGATGGTGGACGCGTGGGAGCGTTTGAACTCCGACGACGACCTGCGCTGCGCGATCCTCACCGGCGCCGGCGGTTCGTTCTGTACGGGGATGGACCTCAAGGCCGCGGCGAACGACAACAACGCGCCGAACCCCTACGCCGACCGGTGGAAGGCCGACCCCGACCTCCACTGGAAGGCACTGCTGCGTCACCTCCGCCTGCGCAAGCCACTCATCGCCGCCGTCGAGGGCTACGCGGTCGCGGGCGGTACGGAGATCCTCCAGGCGACGCACCTGCGCGTGGCCGGCGAGAGTGCCACATTCGGCGTGTTCGAGGCCCGCCGCGGTCTGTTCCCCGTCGGTGGCAGCACGGTGCGCCTGCAACGCCAGATCGGTTACACGAACGCGTTGGAGATGTTGTTGACCGCTCGCGCCTACACCGCCGCCGAGGCGCTGTCCATCGGGCTGATCGGCCACGTGGTACCCGACGGCCGAGCGCTGGCGAAGGCCCACGAACTGGCGGACCTCATCTGCGCCAACGGTCCCCTCGCGGTCGAGGCCATCCTGCGGTCCGTGCAGGAGACAGCGGGCATGCCCGAGGCCGACGCGCTCGCTCGCGAGTTCGAGATCGGCTGGCCGATCTTCGCCACCGACGATGCCAAGGAGGGGCCGCGCGCGTTCGCCGAGAAGCGAGCCCCGAAGTGGCAGCGCCGCTGACATCTACGGCTTGTCCTTGCCCACCAGCCACATCGCGAAGAACTGCGAACCGCCGCCGTAGGCGTGGCCGACCGCCTTGCGCACATCGGGCACCTGATGCTCGCCCGCAACACCCATCACCTGCATCGCCGCCTCGCCGAAGCGCAACATGCCGCTGGCACCGATCGGGTTCGAGGAGAGCACGCCACCCGACATGTTCACCGGCAGGCGGCCGGTGAGCTCGGTGACACCGTCCTCCACCCACCGCCACCCATCGCCCTTCGGCGCGAACCCGAGGTTCTCCAACCACATCGGCTCGAACCATGAGAACGGCACGTACATCTCCACCGCGTCGATCTCCTCGGCCGGGTTGGTGATGCCACCCTTGCGCCACAGGTCGGCGGCACACATCTCGCCCGCGACAGGGCTGACCTGCTCGCGTCCGGCGAACATGGTGGGCTCGCTGCGCATCGCCGTCGCGTGGACCCACGCGACCGGCCGACCGGTGTCGGCGACATGGGCATCGGCCGTGGCTTCGTCGCCGAGCACCAGCGCGATCGCGCCATCCGACGACGGGCACGTCTCCACGAGGCGGATCGGGTCCCAGAGCATCGGCGACTCCATCGCCTTCTCCAGCGTCAGTCCTGCTTCGTGGAGGTGTGCGTACGGGTTCTTCAGCGCGTTCGTGCGGTCCTTCACGGCCACCATCGCACCGATGTGCTTGGGAACGTCGTAGCGGGCGATGTAGGTGCGCACGATCGGCGAGAAGTAGCCACCGGCACCGGCGTGCACCGGCATCCCGAACGGGATCGGTACCGACAGCGCCCACATCGCGTTGCCGTCGCTCTGCTTCTCGAAGCCGATCGTGAGGACGCGTCGATGCAGGCCGGACATGATGTGCTGCGCAGCCACGATCGCGGTGGAGCCACCCACCGAGCCGGCGGTGTGCACACGGAACACGGGCTTGCCGTGTGCGGCGAGGGCGTCGGCCAGCCACAGCTCGGGCATCGCGACCCCCTCGAGCATGTCGGGTGCCTTGCCGATCACGATTGCGTCGATGTCGGCGAGCCTGACACCGGCGGCCTCCAGCGCACGGTCGGTGGCCTCGCGCACGAGCCCGGCGATGGACACGTCGGCCCGGCACGAGGTGTGCTGGGTCTGACCGACCCCGATGATTGCGCAACGGGTCGCCATCACACTCCCTCCAGCACGGCAACGAGGTTCTGCTGCAGCAGCGGGCCACTGCTCGAATGGGCGACCGCTCGATCGGCGCTGCCGGCGTGGATGCGATCCGCGGCCTCGGCGAACCGGATCAGCCCGGCGGCCATCTGCGGGTTCGCGCACAACGCCCCGCCGCTCGGGTTCACCTCGGTGCGACCCGGGTCGAGCCCCAACGCGATCGTCAGCAGCAGCTCCTGATGGCTGAACGGCGCAGAGATCTCCGCGACGTCGATGCGATCGTCGGCCACCCCGGCGTGGCGCGCGGCGACGGCTGCGGAGGACGACTCGGTGAGCGAGTGCGTGCCCATCCGTTGGGAGTCGATGCGGTGGTCGATGCCGCGGATCCATGCCGGTCGGGCGCACAGCCCGCGCGCGACGTCGTCGGCGGCGAGCACGACGGCGACGGCGCCGTCGACCGGTAGGGCGCAGTCGTGGGCGCGCAACGGCGAGGCCACGAGCGGCCGGGCGAGCAGCTCGGCTGGGGTTGCCGCAGTACCCCACCCGACGTTGGGATTGGCCATGCCGTTGGCGATGCTGCGTGCGGCCACCTCGGCCATCGCCGACTCCGAGACGACACCCGCCTCGAGACAGGCGCGGGCCTGCAACGCGGCCAGCGCAGTGGCACCCGGCCACAGCGGCGCCACCATGTACGGGTCGGTCTGCAGCGTGAGGATCCGGTCGATCTCGCCCGCCGTCGTCTTGCCGTTGGCGAACACGAGTGCGATGTCGCACTCCCCCGCCTGGATCTTGATCCACGCCTCGTACAGCGCCAACGCGCCGTCGCCCTCTACATGACTCTCCACGATCGGCGGCCACGCACCGATGGCATCGACGGCCGACACGAAGCTGAACGGCTGGCCGCTCATGTAGTCGCAGCTGCCGTGACACCAGAAGCCGACCTGCTGACGTACCAGACCCGCCCGCTGGAGCGCCGAGAGGATGGTGGGTGCGATGAGCTCGACCGAGGTGCGTTCGGTGTGCAGCTCCATCGGACGCTGCGCGGTGGCAACGATCGCCACGTTCCGGTTCATCTTGCGGGCGCTCACGATGTCGCCCGTACGTAGGTGACGTCGGGCTCGCCCGACGGACGGAAGTGTTCGATGTTCTCCAACGTGGGGCCCCACTCGTCGCGCGGGCGCCACACGGGCTGCACCCTCATGCCGATGCGGACGTCGTCGGCCTCGCACTCCTGGATCAGGTGCTGCATCGAGATGTCGGCGCCATCGAGCAGGATCTGCGCGGCGACGTACGGGATCTTCACCTGCTGCCCGAGGAACGGGACGTTGACCACGCAGAACGTGGTGATCGTGCCGTGCGGACCGACCTGCACTTCTTCGCCGAGCGGTGCCGCGCAGCGCGGGCACACACCGTTGCGCGGCGGGAAGTACACCTGCGCGCAGTCGGTGCACCGGCGGCCGATGAGCCGGCCTTCGATCAAGCCCTCCAGGTGCGACGACGCCGCAGGGCCTGCGGACCACTCGTACGCGATCGTCACCGGTTGGCGCAGGCGGAGCACGTCGTCGTTGCTCATCGCGCTTGCTCGATCAGGTCGAAGCAGGCGATGTCGGTGATGCCACCCTGGCGCTCGGCCGCCCAGCGCACGGCGACGCGGGCACCGGTGCTCATCGCTTCCGGCGCGCCTGCATCCACCGCGTGAAGCATCTCGACATCGGCGCCATCGAGTCGGATCAGCGCCCAGGCGAACGGTCGATCCAGCGGCTGGTCGGGCTGCGCAGTCGCCTGCCAGGACCACGTGGTGACCGTGCCGTGCTCGCCGACGCCGACCCACTCGTCGCAACGGTCGCCCGTCAGCGGATCGAACTCGACCGGCGGAACGTAGACACGCCCATCGCTGCCGCGCGTGCCCTCCAGACGGCCGGCGCGCAACGACGTGAAGAATCGCGCCAACGTGTCGCCGACGGTGCGCGAATAGGGATAGGACAGCACCAACGGCGCCACGAACGCGCCTTCGTCGGTCCGTCGATACGTGAGATTTCCCCCGGACATGGTGCAGTCATAGCACGTTCGTCGCGACATCTGACGAGCCGTCAGATGATGCTATGTTCGCCCCAACATCACTTCTGGGGGAAGATCAGATGGCTCGTCAACACCTGCGGCTCATTGCCGTCATCGCCACGTTCACGCTCATCGCAGCCGCCTGTGGCAAGGACCGCGCCGCCAGCACGGCAACGACCACCGCCGTGCCCGCGACGAGCAGCTCCGCGCCGTCCGGCACCGACGCATCGACCACCACGGTGCCCGCAGGCCCCACGTTCGGAGACGCCCCGTGGCCGTGCAGCGCCGGCACCGCAGCGAACACCGACAGCGGCAGTGAGGTCGGCGTCACGAAGGACGCCATCTCGATCGCCACCGGCGACGATGCCGGCTTCGTCGCCTCCCCCGGCCTCGACCACGAGATCACGGACGCGATGAAGGCGCTGGTCTCGAAGTGCAACGACCTCGGCGGCATCAACGGCCGCAAGATCGCGCTGAACTACTACGACGCCAAGATCTTCGAGGTGCCGGCCGCGATGCAGGCGGCATGCGACGCGAAGAACTTCTTCCTCGTCGGCGAGGGATGGGCGTTCGACTCCAACCAGGAGGAGATCCGTCTGGGCTGCAAGCTGCCCGCAGTGCCCACGTTTGCGGTGAGCGCGGCGTTCGCCCACGGGCCCGACGTCTACCAGGCCGTCCCCAACCCGGCCGACGAGACGACCGCCGGTGTGTACCCCCAGATCGCCAAGCTGTTCCCCGACGCGGTGAAGAAGGCCGCGACGCTCGCCGGCAACTTCAGCGCAACCCAGGAGACCCGCGACAAGGTGGTCCTGGCGGCGGCGCAGTTCGGGTGGAACTTCGTGTCCACCAAACTGGAGTACAACGCGGGTGGCGAGACCGACTGGACGCCGTTCGTCAAGCAGCTCCAGTCCGCCGGCGCGCAGATCGTCGACTGGGCGGGTACGTGCCTGCCCGGCCTGCAGTTGTTCGCCCAGACGGCCAAGACCAACGGGCTGAGCATCCAGATCGTCACCGACACGAACCACTACACGCCCCAATGCGCTGCTGCGAACACCGATGGCGCCATGGACAACGTGTACATCCGCACCGCGTTCGTGCCGTTCGAGGACGCCGCGGCCAACAAGGCCACGCAGGACTACCTCGACCTGATGAAGGAGAAGGGCGGCGACATCGCTCAGCTCGGCGCACAGGCCACCACCACGTTCCTGCTGTGGGCCACCGCGGCGCAGAAGTGCGGTGCCGAGCTGACCCGGGCGTGCGTGTTGCAGAACCTGAAGGACACCCATTCCTGGACCGGTCACGGCCTCCACGCCGGCGGCGATCCGGGGGCCAACATTCCGCCGAAGTGCGGCGCCGTCCTGCGGATCCAGGGCACCAAGTACGTTCGTGTCGTGCCGGCCGAAGCCGGCAAGTTCGAGTGCAACGACTCGTGGATCGCCAAGACGCCGACCGCCGCCGTCACCGCTGCCAAGCTCGACGCCAACCGCATCTCCCACCAGTTCGGCGGATGACGAGCGGTCGGTGAGCTGCTGAACCAACGGCGCCTCCATGCAGAACTTCCTCGCTTACAGCGTCTTGGGCGTTTGCCTCGGCTCGGTCTACGCCATCGCGGCAACGGGCCTGGTGGTCACGTACGCCACATCGGGAGTGCTCAACGTGGCGCACGGTTCGGTGGCCACCGCCTGCGCACTCGTCTACTGGCAGCTCCACGCGGACTGGCACCTGCCACCGGTGATCGCGATCGTGTTCACGATCGGCGTGTTCGCACCGGCGTTCGGCTACGTGCTGGAGCAGGTGATCATGAGCCGGCTGCGCGACACCAGCGAGGTCACCCGTCTGGTCGTGCCGATCGCGGTGCTCCTCGCGATCAACGGGGTGGCCACCTGGATCTGGTTCCGCGACGGCAATCGGGCGATCGTGCCCAAGAAGTTCTTCGGCGAGAAGCACCTCGAGGTGCTCGGCCAGGCTGTCTACTACCACCAGCTGATCGGCGTCGCTGCCGCGGCCCTGACCGCCGCCGCGTTGTGGTTCCTGATGTTCCGTACGCGGGTCGGCGTGACGATGAGGGCCACGGTCGACGACCCGCGGCTGCTGATGCTCAACGGCGGTCGGCCCCAACGCGCGAGCAAGATCAGCTGGGCGATCGGCGCGTCGCTCGCCGGCGTGGCCGGTCTGCTGCTTGCTCCCCAACAGGGTGCGCTGCAGGTCTTTGCGCTCACCCTGCTCGTGTTCGACGCGTACCCGGCGGCGGTCGGCGGGCGCCTACGGCACGTGCCGATCACGTACGTCGGCGCAATGGTGCTCGGCCTCACGAGGGAGTACTTCGACTGGGTGTCCGACGCCGGCCAGCGGTGGTTGGCGCTGCGCAACATGCGCAACGCGATTCCGGCGATCATGCTCTTCGTTGCGTTGCTCGCGCTCCCCCAGAGTCGCCTGCGCGGCGCCGTCGTCACCCGCACTCGCGAGCGGTTCCACGTGCCGAGCCTTCAACAGGCGGTCGGCTGGGGCGGCATCCTCATCGCCGGTATCGCGATGTTGCAGGCGCTGATGTCGGGCACCGCGATCATCAGCCTCGCCAACGGCATGGGGTTGTCGTTGATGGCGTTGTCACTGGTGATGCTCACCGGCTACGCGGGCGAGATCAACTTGGCGATCTACACCTTCGCCGCGGTCGCACTGATCACTGCGTGGCAGTTCGACGTCGGCCCGGGAGGGCTCGCGACGAAGGAATCGCTATCCGTCATGGCGATCATCCTGGCGATGATCGTCTGCGCGTTCGTCGGGGGTCTCATCGCTCTGCCTGCCCTGCGCCTGCGTGGCCTCTACCTCGGGCTCGCCACGTTCGCGTTCGGCATCATCATGTTCCAGTTGGTCGTCCTCCAGCCCAAGCCGATGCACCTGTCGATCTTCGGCAAGCACCTCACGATCAACCTGTTCACCGACGGATCGCTCACCGTGCCCAGACCACACTGGTTCGGCATCGACTTCCGTAACCAACGTTCGTTCCTGATGTTGCTGACCGTGATGTTCGTGTTGATCGGCATCTTCCTGGTGATGGTCCGGCGCAGTGCGTACGGGCGGATGATCATCGCGATGAAGGACAGCCCTGCCGCGTGCGCGACGTTGGGGCTGAACATCACGCGGCTGAAGCTTGGTGTGTTCATGATCTCGTCGGCCATCGCCGGTCTCAGCGGCCTGATGTGGGCAGCCCAGCAGCGAACGGTCGCGAACAACAACAACTTCGACGGGTTCGCCAGCCTCGTGCTGTTCATGATCGCCGTGGTCGGCGGCATCGGCTACGTCAGCGGTGCGTTGCTCGCCGGCATCCTGCTCTCGGTGCTGAGCGTGGTGATGCCCAACATCTTCCAGAAGCTCGGCGCCGACTACCCGTCGCTTCACTGGCTGTTCGTCACGGGGCTGGGCAACTTCAGCAAGTTCGTCGGCCCGGCACTGGTCGGCATTGGCCTCGGCAGGAACCCGAGCGGCATCGCGCAGCAGGTGATGGACGGCTTCCGGCCGCTGAAGCGTGCGCCGCTGGTGGTTGCCGCTTGGCTCGCCGGGCTGGTCGGGCTGTGGGCGATGTCGTGGCGCGGTGTGATCGGTCACTGGACGTTCGCGCTGATCGTCCTCGGGTCGGTGGTCGTCGTACCGCGTGTGCTCTTCAACCTGATGCCCGAGCGGTTCGCCGAGGTCGACGAGGACCACGGCCGCGAGAACCCCGACCTCATCGGCCTCGCCCGACCCTTCTTCGGGGCCGACCGCGAGCACTTCGATCGCGTGCTGTCGCTTCCCTCCGACGACGGGCGGCACTGACGTGGCGCTGCTCGAATGCCACGTGGTGTCCATGCGATTCGGTGGTGCCGTCGCCCTGTCGTCGGTCGATCTCACCGCCGAAGCCGGTGTGATCACGGGATTGATCGGCCCCAACGGCGCCGGCAAGACCACGCTCTTCAACTGCATCACCGGCCTCCTGCAACCGAACTCGGGCCTGATCGTGCTCGACGGGGAGACGCTGAACGGGCTGCCACCGTTCAAGCGGTCGCGTTGCGGCGTCGCACGCACGTTCCAACGCTTGGAGCTGTTCACCTCGTTGTCGGTTCGCGACAACCTGCGCGTGGCCGGCGACATCGCGTCGCGTTGGCAGCGCGATCGCGTCGACCCGGTGCGCGAGTCGGAACGGATCATCGACCTGCTCGGCATCCGGCACCTCGCCGATCTCGACGTGACGGAGATCCCCACAGGGATGGCCCGGCGAGTCGAGCTCGGCCGGGCGTTGATGACCCGACCCAAGATCCTGCTGCTCGACGAGCCCGCCTCGGGCCAGGACGAACACGAGACCGAGGAGTTCGGCGATCTACTGCTCCAACTGGCGGCCGACGGCACGTCGATCCTGCTCGTCGAGCACGATGTCGCGCTGGTGATGAAGGTGTGCTCGTACATCCACGTGCTCAACTTCGGCACCATCCTCGCCAGCGGCACGGCCGCCGAGATCCGCACGGATCAACGCGTGTTCGACGCCTACCTCGGTGAGGAGGGTGTCGCGTGAGCGGGTCGGTCCTCGAGTTGGTCGACGTGAGCGCGGGCTACGGCCCGATCAACGTGTTGCAGAACGTCTCGTTCGCGGTGCAGCCCGGTGAGGTGCTGGCGCTGCTCGGCCCGAACGGAGCCGGGAAGTCGACCACGTTGCAGGTGTGCTGCGGCCTGATCACACCCACCACCGGGCAGCTGCTGCTCAGCGGGTTGTCCGCCCACGGGATGTCGGCCGACGCGCTCGCCCGCGCCGGTGTCTGCACGATCCCCGAAGGTCGCGGCATCTTCCCCAACCTCACCGTTCGCGAGAACCTGATGATGGCCACGCACGCCGGCATCCCGATGGAGGCGATCGAGGAGGCGGCGTACCGTCGATTCCCGATCCTCGGACAACGCCGGTCACAGTTGGCGGGCACGATGTCGGGCGGCGAACAGCAGATGCTCGCGATCACTCGTGCGCTCGTCACCCGCCCTGCCGTGCTGCTGCTCGACGAGCTGTCGATGGGCCTCGCCCCGCTGGTGGTGCGCAGCCTCTACGAGATCGTCGCCCAGATCGCCGCCGAGGGGATCTCCGTGCTACTCGTCGAGCAGTTCGCCCGATCGGTGCTGGGGATCGCGGACCGGGCTGCCATCATGCTGAGCGGGCAGATCACGCGCATCGGCGATCCCGACGACATCGCCCAAGAGCTCTCGACCTCATATCTCGGAGGAAAGGCCACACCATGACCGAATCTGATCGCCTCGAGGAGTTCAAGGCCGACGTGGCGGCGATGAAGGTGAAGACGTCGGGCAAGCCCGCCACCGAACGTGCCACGAGCTCGCTCGGCATCGTGTTGATGATCACGTCGCTGGTCGTCGGCATCGGCTCGTACGTGCAGGCCACCAACGCGAAGAACGCGCTGGACCAGAACGAACTGATCGTGCTCGGCTTCGCGTGCGTGGCAATGGCCGTGATCGGCGCCGCGCTCTGGATCCGCACCGCGCTGGTCCGCTTCTGGCGGTTCTGGATGCTGCGCTCGCTCTACGAGGGCCAGGCCCACCTCGACGAAGTCGTCAAAGCCATCCGCGACCGCCCCTGACCCCAGAAACCCCTCGCCCGGGTCATCGATCCACCTGGAGCCTTCCCGGTGGAGGCATGACATGAACGAGTGGGGGGACCTTCTCTCAACCGAGGACGAGCTCGGCCATCGTGCGAAGGGTCTCGATCGGGCCACCGACGATGATGGTCGTCACTCGGCTTTCCCGCCACGCGGCGAGGTCGTCGCGCACCTTGGCCTTGGAGCCGACGAGGCAGATCTCGTCGATCATCGCGTTCGGGACCGCAGCAATCGCCTCGTCCTGCTTGCCGTCGAGGAACAGCGACTGGATGGCGTTCACGGCCCGTTCGTGACCGAGCCGGCGGAACACGTCGGCGTGGAAGTTCATCTCCTTCGCGCCCATGCCGCCGACGTAGAGGGCCAGCGTCGGGCGCAGCCGGTCGTACGCGGCATCGAGGTCGTCGTCGATCGAGACGTTCACGGTGGGGAGGATCTCGAAGGCGTCGGGAGTGGATCGTGCGCCCGCGCGTCCGAAGCCCTCGGCGAGGTACGGCGCGTACAGCCCCTCGTGGCGGGGCGCGTAGAAGATCGGGAACCAGCCATCTGCCAGCTCGGCGGCGAGGGCGACGTTCCGCGGCCCTTCCGCGCCGAGGAAGATCGGGAGATCGGCGCGGCGCGGATGGGTCATCACGTTCAACGGTTTGCCGAGACCAAGACCGTCGATCGCCGGGATCGGATACTCCGGCCCGGCGTTGGTCAGACGCTCTTCGCGGGCCAGTACCCGGCGAACGATGCCGATGTACTCACGCGTGCGCGCCAGTGGGCGGGTGAAGCGCTGGCCGTACCAACCCTCCACGACCTGTGGCCCGCTGACACCGAGCCCGAGCACGAACCGGCCTGCCGACAGGTGGTCCATCGTGATCGCCGCCATCGCCGTCGCCGTCGGGGTGCGGGCGGAGATCTGCACGAGGTTGGTGCCGAGCCGGATCGACGTCGTGCCCGCACCCCACCATGCGAGCGGCGAGATCGCGTCGCTGCCCCACGACTCCGCCGTCCACGCCGAGTCGAACCCCAGCCGCTCCACCTCGGACAAGGTCTGCGGAACGCCCTGCGGCATCGACCTTCCCCAGTAGCCGATGTGCCAACCAAGCTTCACGGGCGAACCTTACGCTACGTTGTCGCTGGGTTTCTGACGATGTGTCAGATCGATGGGGTGGGTCAGGCAGGGGACGATGGAGCTGGCGTACACGGACGAGCAAGAGGCGCTGCGGTCGACGCTGCGCTCGTACTACCAGACCCTTCTCGACCCGGTCACCGTCGAGGAGCTCGCGGGCGGTCACGGCGTCGGCGCCCCCATGCGACGGGTCTGGAAGCAGATGTGCGCGGACGGCTGGGCCGGCATCGGATGGCCCACGTCGTACGGCGGTCAGGGGCGCTCCGCGATCGAGCAGTTCATCTTCTTCGACGAGTCGATGCGGGCGGGTGCACCGGTGCCGATGCTCACGATCAACACCATCGGTCCGACCCTGATGAACTTCGGCTCCGACGAGCAGCGGGCCTTCTTCCTGCCCAAGATCCTCGCCGGCGAGATCCACTTCTGCATCGGCTACTCCGAACCCGGCGCAGGCACCGACCTCGCCTCGTTGAAGACCCGTGCGGTGCGCGACGGCGACGAATACGTCATCAACGGGCAGAAGATGTGGACCTCGCTGTCCAGCGATGCCGACTACATGTGGCTCGCCGTACGGACCGACCCGGACGCGAAGAAGCACAAGGGCATCTCGATCATCATCGTGCCGATGGACACTCCCGGCATCACCCTGCAGCCGCTGCGGTTGATGGGCGAACACGACATCAACGCGGTGTTCCTCGACGATGTGCGCGTTCCCGTCGCCAACTGCGTCGGCGGCGAGAACCAGGGCTGGACGCTGATCACCAACCAGCTCAACCACGAGCGGGTCACGTTGTGCTCCACCGGCGTCGTCGAGCGTGCGCTCACCGACATCCGTGCGTGGGCACAGCAGACGCTGCTGCCCGACGGACGACGTGTGATCGACCAGGAGTGGGTGCAGCTCAACATCGCACGCGTGCACGCGAAGCTCGACGTGCTGCGGCTGATGAACTGGCAGAGCGCGTGGGAAGCAACCCGCGGCGTGCTGGACATCGGCCACTGCTCGGCCATCAAGGTCTACGGCACCGAGTTCTACCTGGAGGCGTTCCAGCTGCTGTTCGAGATCCTGGGCCCACCCGGCTACCTCAAGGCCGGCACACCCGGCGCCGTGCTGCAATCGCGCCTGGAGGGTCTGTACCGGGGGATGCTCATCCTCACTTTCGGTGGGGGTACCAACGAGATGCAGCGCGACCTGATCACGATGTTCAGCCTCGGCTTCCCGAGGGCGGCACGCTGATGGACTTC
>JAYVMH010000082.1:0-4065 GCA_043759015.1 Actinomycetota bacterium | reverse complement strand
TCGACGACACGCCGTTGAGCACGAGCAACGGAAAGCCGCCGGTCTCGGTGCGCAGCTTGAGCACGTCGAACCTGCCCTCGACGAGCAACTGGTCGCGGACGATCTTCGCGTTCGCGAACGCCTGCGTCTGCGCGGTCTGCTGGCGCTGGTCGATGAGGAACGATCGCGCGACCGCGTAGGTGACCACTGCCAACCCGAGGCTCGCGGCGAGCGCGGTCAGCGAGAAGAACAACGTGACGCGCGTGCGCAGGCGGAGTGTTCGACGGCGGCGCGGCGTGTTCATCGCCACCAGTGTGGCCGATGCAACGGGCCGCCTGGGAGCGGACCGCCGAAAGGCGGACGGATGGGTGGCAGTCAGGCCGCGTAGCCGACGATCGAATACGCCTGCTGGTCGTCCTGCAGCACCGGCGCCAGCGTGTCCAGATCGGCGAGCACGAGCTCGGCGCGCATGATGAGCTCGCTGCAGACGAACGCGATCCGGTGGCCGGCCGCATGGACCACCTGGGCGAGTTGGCGAAGGCCGCGTAGCCCGGCGTCGGTGATCACCGTCACCCCACTGAGGTTGACGATCAATCCGTAGGTTCGGGGGAGGGGCATGCAGGCGGCGCGCAGGGCGTCGGCGTGATCCTCCGTGGTGAATGGTCCGCTGACCGAAACCGCGATGTGGTGCCGGTGCATGTCGGCATGTGCGGTGAGGGCTGGTGCAAGCATTGTCGCAACCTCCGTGTGTTGGTGGGTTGTGGGCGACGAATCGCCTTGGGCTTGCCCGCTGGCTCACACCGCTGCCGGTGGGGCACCAGGGGGAGGTAGGTACCCCACCAGAGCAGCGTGAACACTTCGAATACTGCGGCACGTGTGTGACGGGACAGCGCTCGCTGTGTGCGATTTCTGTAACAGAATGTGGGCTTTGGCCGGGGCGTACGAACTGACAGAGTGGGTCGGTGAACTCTCTGCTCTTCATCGAGGACGACGATGCGATCCGGGTCGCCCTCACGTTGGCGTTGGAGGACGAGGGCTACGACGTGCGCGAGGCGCCCGACGGCAGGTCCGGACTCGCCCTGTTCCAGGAACGCGAGCCGGATCTCGTGCTGCTCGATCTGCGCCTGCCCGATCTGTCGGGGTTCGACGTGTGCCGGCAGTTGCGCAGCAACAGCATCGTGCCGATCATCATCGTCACCGCCCAGACCGACACCTACGACCTGGTCGCCGGGCTGGAGGCCGGTGCCGACGACTACGTCACCAAGCCGGTCGTGCCCAAAGAGCTCGCCGCTCGGATCCGCGCTGCGCTGCGCCGGGTGCACCTCCACGAGGCGACCGCAGCGTCGAGCGCGGCCGCCAAGTTCGGCGACATCGAGCTCCGCCGCGAGCAGGGCATCGTGCTCAAAGCTGGTGTGGAGCTGAACCTCACCAAGACCGAGTACCGCCTGCTGTGCGAGTTCGCCGACCACGCCAACATGGTCCTGTCCCGCGATCAGCTCCTCGAACGGGTGTGGGGTTACGAGTATCTCGGCGATTCACGGCTGGTCGATGCGCACGTGCGTCGGCTGCGGGTGAAGGTCGAGGATCAACCCGACGAGCCGCGGCTGATCGTGACCGCCCGCGGGATCGGCTACCGCCTCCTCGCCTGAGTCGTTGAAGCGCGAGTCGTTCAGGGAATCGTGCGGTGCCAGGTGCGGCCGCTGTCCTGGCTGATCCAGATGGCACTCGCGTTGTCGAGTTTCACCTGCACGGTCGCAACCGCGGGGGTGTGGAACGTGAGCCCGAACGAGTTCGCCGGCAGCACCGAGATCCGGGTCCACGAGGAACCGACGTCGGCGGAGCCGTAGAGGTTGGTGCCGTCGGCGTCGCAGATCGACACCACCACCCATGCCGAGCCGGCGGCGTTCAGGCCACAGAACCGCGCCGCGTCGGACGCGCCCACCGGCGAGGGCATCGTGAGCGTGTGGAACGTTCGGCCCTCGTCGGTGGACACCTCCTCCAGCTGCACCGGTGTTGTGTCGCCGCCCCAATCGCCGGTGTGGGTCGAGAGGAAGATCGGACCGCCGTCCTTCGCCCTGTCCAGGCTGATGTTGCCACCACGGCCCAGGCCGGGCGGCCGCCAGGTGGTGTCCGCGACACCGCCGAGCAGGCGTCCGACTTGACCGCCGCGGTCGTTGTACGACACTTCGACGCGGTCGCCCGCGGTCACGATCGTGAAGTCGATGTCGTTGCCGCCCGCACCCTTGCGCCACGAGAGCCCGGTCTCGGTGAACTCGTCGTGGTCGATGGGCGACCGGATCAGCGCGAAGCCGAATCCGCCCGAACCGTTCGTGTCGTTCGTTCCGTTCGTGCCGTTCGTTCCGTTCGTGCCGGTGTCGTTCGTGCCGGTGTCGTGAACGTTCTCGATGTACTGCAGCGCGTAGACGAACTGGCCGGACACCTGGATGTGGTTCGGCGAGAAGCCGCTCGGCTGATCCGGGAGCCGCTTCCATGTCGCCCCACCGTCGTGCGACGACCACCAGCCGTCACCCCACATCCATCCGTCGAGCCGGTTGGCGAACACCACGCCGTAGGCGTCGGCGGCGAGCGCGCGCTCCGACCACGTCGCACCGTCGTCGGTGTGCAGCAGCACTGCCCTCGCCGGGTTGCTGAGGTGAGCGGGTGCCCAGCCGTGGTTCGCGTCCACGAACGTCGTCGCGCCGATCTGGTCGAACCTGTCGAGGCTCACGCTCGTGGAGGGCGGTGAGCTCGGCGTGACGATCTGTTTCCAGGTCACACCGCCGTCGTCGCTGCGCAGCGCGACGGGCGCGGATTGATCCGGTGGCGCGGCGAGGGCGATCATCGTCTGTCCCGAGACGAACCGAACCTGGAGGAGCCCCGCAGAGCGCGACACCGTGGTCCACGTCGTCCCCTTGTCGCGAGACCGGGCGATCACGGTTGCGTCGCCATCCCCTCCGATCGCCAGCACGGTGCCGGGGTCGGCCGCGAGCAAGTCGATCGGGTTGGACGCCGAACCGGGAACGGTGATCGGGTGGAAGGAAGCCGGATCGCCGTCGTCGGAGACGAACGCCACGTTCTGGGGCACCACCCCCGTCCACACGCCGGTCTGCCCGTAGGCGTACATCGGGCCACCGTCGGCCGACATCGTGATGTTCATCGGGCCACCCTGGTCGCTGGCCGGCGGCTTCCAGGAGAGGTCGGCGGTGTCGCCCGCGAGGTGTGCCGAGCCGGTGACGACACGGTCGTTGTAGACGAACCATTCGCTGTTGCCCTGACCCGCCATCGAGAACGAAGCAACGGGGCCCGCCCCCGTGGGGAGCGCCACGTCGGTGGCCGTGAAGTCGTCGCTGCCGATGTGCGCACGGAAGATCCTGAACCCCGCACCGTCGATGCCGGCGGCGAAGACCGAACCGTTGTTCACCAGCAGCGAGGTCACGCTTCCGTCGACCGCGGCGTACAGCGGTGCGGACAACTTGTGGAACGTGGCGCCGCCGTCGTGTGTGGACCACACGCCGTCGCCCTGGGTGGTGATCCAACCGTCCTCGCGGTCGGCGAAGGTGACCTGCGACGCGGACGTCGGCGCGTTCGCCAGCTGGGTCCAGGTGCCGCCGCCATCCGAGGTGCGGTAGGTGCTTGCCGCTCCCGCAACGCCGGTCGTCATCCATCCATGATCGGGGTCGACGAAGAACACGTCGGTGACGCTGTCGGCCGACCGATTCGGCGTCACGACGGTGGTGAGGGAAGGATCGGAGGTCGGGTGCGCCGTGGTAGGGGTGACCGGGGTGGTCGTCACGTGGTCGTCGTGGCGGGCGAGCACCACGACGACGCCCGACGCGGCCACGAGGGCTGCGGTGGCGATCGCTGCCGTGACCCGACCGCGGTTGGGCCGGCGATCGCCCGACGGCGACATCAGCGGGCCGGCGTGCACGTCGGCGAGGGCGGCGGCGTCGTCGTTGTCGCGCGCGGCGTCAGCACGCAGCCGATCGCGGAGCACTGCCAGTTCTTGGTCGAGATGGTCGCTCATCTGGGCTCCCCACTGAGTTCGACGGCGAGCCAGCCCCTGGCATGGTGCAGGGTCGCCTTGAC
>JAYVMH010000081.1:0-8954 GCA_043759015.1 Actinomycetota bacterium | reverse complement strand
GGAGAACTACCCGGTCGGGCCCCTCGCCGGCGTCGCCTACAACCTCACCCTGCTGAGCTACAACCACAGCCTTGACATGGGCGTGAACATCGACACCGAAGCCGTGGCCGACCCGGAGCTGCTTCGCCGCTGCCTGGAGCGGGCGTTCAACGACCTGCTCACCGCCTGACGGCGTGTGTCAGGCGTCGGCAGCAACCGACGCCGGCACGGCAGCCGGCATCGTGAGCAGCGTCCGCACGTCCAGCAGCACGTCGGTGATCTCGCCCGAGGAGACCAACTCGCGGCGCATCATCTGCGAGAGCGCCTTGTCGATCACGCTCAGCGCTTCGTTGATGACGGCTTCGTTGGTCTCGGTCATCTGGCTCTCCTCACCGGACTGGGCCTTCTCGGATCTGTGTTCGTGGAACCGACCGTACCTCGCGCGACTCGGTTCCGATGTGCATGGTACCGCGGGGTCGGCCGTTCACGACCTCAATGATGCGAACGGCCTACGATCGCCCGCATGGAACTCAATGGGAAGCACGCGGTCGTCACCGGAGCAGCGGGCGGAATTGGGGAAGCGCTCGCCGAGCGGTTCCACGCCGAGGGGGCATCGGTGGTGCTCAGCGACGTGCAGTCGACAGCGGTCCAGGAAGTCGCCGATCGACTCGACGCCCTGCGACCGGGAAGCGCAGTGGCCGTCCCGGCCGACATCGGCACCGAGGCCGGCAACCGCCAACTGATCACCGCTGCGGAGCAGGCGTTCGGTCCGATCGACCTGTTCTTCGCCAACGCCGGGGTCGGCACCGGACGCGATCCGATGAGCCCCGAGAGCGAGTGGGAGCTGGCGTTCAACGTGAACGTGCACGCCCACCGTTGGGCCGCGAAGTACCTCCTGCCCGGTTGGCTCGCGCGTGGCGAGGGCTACTTCTGCTCGACGGCATCGGCGGCCGGCCTGCTCAGCCAGATCGGCTCGGCGCCTTACAGCCTCACCAAGCACGCCGCGGTGGCGTTCGCCGAATGGATGAGCATCACCTACGGCGACGACGGGCTGAAGGTCAGCTGCCTGTGCCCTCAGGGCGTGAACACCAACATGCTGCGTTCGGGAGATGATCCGTCGTTCGGTCCGGGAACGGCAGTCGTGCGATCGGCGGGCAAGGTGCTCGAACCGCCCGAGGTCGCCGAGGTGGCGGTGGCCACGATCCGCGCCGAGACGTTCCTGATCCTCCCTCACCCCGAGGTGCTCACGTTCCTGCAACGCAAGGCGGGCGACTACGACCGTTGGTTGGCCGGCATGCGCAAGCTGCAAGCCCGCATCGCAGGGCCCGCGTGATCGACACCGCCACCCTGCAACGCCTTGGCTTGCGCTCCGGTGAACCGGTGCGGTTTCGTAAGGCCGACACCGGCCGGTGGTTCGCCGGCAAGATGTCGGGCGTTGCGCTCGATGGCAGCATCACGGTGTACGACGCGAACGGCGGCGCGCGCAGCTTGCGCCCCGAACGCGTCGAGGTCCGCCGCCCGGGCAGCCGCGGTCGCCTGAGCTGGCAGAGCGTCAGCGACGTCGCCATCACCTGGGAGCAGTTGCAGCTGTGGTGAGGCGATGTGGTGAGGCGATGTGGTGAGGCGATGTGGTGTCACCCCGTCACCCCGCGCCGTCACACGACCGCGCGGCGGGCAAGTGCGCGGTGCAGCACCACGTCGAGCAGGCTGAGCACGGTGTCCTTCACCTCGGCACGGCCACGCGCGTCGGTGGTCACCACCGGTACGTCGGCCGCAATCGACAACGCCTCGCGCACCTGGTCCACGGTGTGGAACATCTGCCCGCCGAAGCGGTTGACGGCCACGACGAACGGCACGTTGCGCGTCTCGAAGTAGTCGAGCGCCGGGAACGAGTCCTCGATCCGCCGGCTGTCGACGAGCACCACCGCGCCGAGCGCGCCCTCGATGAGGTCGTTCCACATGAACCCGAACCGGTCCTGGCCGGGCGTGCCGAACAGGTAGAGCACGATGGCGCGGTCGACCGCCACTCGCCCGAAGTCCATCGCGACGGTCGTGGTCGTCTTGGTGCCCACCTCGCCACGGTTGTCGATGCCTTCGCCGAACGACGTCATCGCCGCTTCCGTGGTGAGTGGCTCGATGTCGGAGATGGCGCCGACGAACGTGGTCTTGCCGACGCCGAACCCACCGGCGACGACGATCTTCACCGGGATCGGGCCACGGGTGGCGGGGCGTTCGGGTGCGTCAGAGACCGCGGACACCGGCGATCAACCTCGTGATCAGGAGCACGTCGTCGGCGACGTTCTCGCTCGGGTGGAACGACTCGAGGAAGCCCTCGAGCAGCAGATCGGCGGCGACCACTCGCACGACGCCGATCGGCACACGGAGGCGAGCGGACAACTCGGCCACCGAGATCGGTTCGGTGCGGCACCACTGCAGGATGCCGGCGCGCTCGAACCGCTCCGAACGCGACGCGACCGCGCCGGCGGGTGTCGCCTGCAGCATCGTCTCGAACGCGAGGTGCACGGCCGCGTGCGCGCGACCACGCGTCATCGCGTACGCCCGCACCTGCGCGGTCTCCACTTCTTCGCCCTGCGGCACCTGGACGATCCGTCGCCCGGCTCTCAGGAATGGACGCACCGCAGTCACCTGCGCGTCGTCGTCCCTGGATGTCATCTCACACCGCAACCAATGCATTCTTCAGCTCCGACACCAGCGTCGGAGTCAACTGTGACCCCACACGCTCGACGAGCAGGGTGATCTCGTAGCCGACGAGGCCGAGATCGCAGTCCCTCGCGGCAACGACGCCGAGCGTCGACCCACCCGAGATCGCGCTCACGAACATGAACGCATGACCCATCTCGATGATCACCTGCAGCACTTGCCCCTTGGCCAGCTCGTTGGCAGCGCCGTGCGCGAGCGCCCGGATACCGGTGATGATCGCCGCCAGCTTTTCGACCGCGCCACGCTCGAGCTGCGTGCTCATCGCGATCAGGAGTCCGTCGGACGACACGGCGACCGCTTGCTCCACGCCGGGCGTGGATCGGACGAAGTTGGTCATCAACCAGTTGACGTTCTGCGCCTTGTCGGACAGGGTCATGATGTTGTTCCTCCCGAGGGATAGGGTCACTCCTCGGTGCCGTGCTGGCGTCCGAGGTCGAGACCGCGTTGGAGGCTGGAGAGGGTGGCGCGCACATCGTCCGCGCCACGGTTCACAGCCGGCTCTGACTGCTCGGCGCCGAGGTCGGGCAACTGAGCACCCCGCACTCGCTTCGGCAACGGATCCAGACTGCTGTCGGTCGGACTTGCATGTGCCCGGGTGGCCAGTGGCTTCAGCGCCGACAACGGCGAAAGGGCCGTCAACGTCGACGTGGGCAACTCGGCTTCGCGAGCGCGCACCGCACCGTTTGGTGCGGCCTGCACGGCGGCCCACAGCGGATCGCTGTGCACCCCGGACGAATCGGCGGCGTTCATCGATGCGAGCGTGACCTGTGCGACCGCGACCGGGGCGACCACCGGCAAGGGAGCCGTGAGACGTGCCGTCGCTCCGGGCAGATCGATGTGGGCCGACAGTTCACCCGACGGCTGCTCGAGGATCGCCTTCGGGAGCCGCACCACCGCAGTCACCCCCGTGCCACCCGGGGTCGTGGTGAGCATCACCTTGATGGCATGTCGCGAAGCGAGCCGGGCGACCACCTGGAAGCCGAGCATCCGATGGCTCTCCTTGTCGAACTCCGACACCTGGTTGAGCCGCTCGTTGGCGACGGCCATGTCCTCCGGGCTCATTCCGAGGCCGTAGTCGAAGATCGCCAGCTGATGCCCGTCGGGCACGGCACGACCGACCACGGTCACGGCCGTCGTCGGTGGCGAGAAGCTGGTCGCGTTCTCCAGCAGCTCGGCGAGCAGGTGCGACACCTCGCCAGCGATCCCACCGGTGACCAAGACATCGCCGAGCTCGGACAGCTCCACCTGGCCGTAGTTCTCCACCTCGGAGAGCGCAGCACGCACGACGTCGCCCACCGGCACGGGCGACGACCGGAGACGAGTCGGCTCAGCACCCGCGAGCACGAGCAGCGACTGGGCGTTGCGTCGCATGCGCGTGGTGAGGTGGTCGATGCGGAACAGGTTGTCGAGGTTCTCCGGATCGCGTTCGGTCTGCTCCAGGCTGGAGATGAAGCCGAGCGTGCGACCGAGGAGGTTCTGGTTGCGGCGGGCGATGTTGACGAGGTTCTCCGACACCACGCGACGCGCGTGCGCATGCTCGGCCGCGAGGTCGACCGCCGCGTCCTGGACGGAGTTGAAGCTGTCGGCCAGCTCCGAGAGCTCGTCGCGGCTGGACGACACCTGGAAGTTGGGCAACCGCGGCACCTCCGCGCCCGCGGGCAGGTCGTGCAGCGACTGCACCACCTCGGGCAGGTCGTGCGCGGCCACCGTCTTGGCGTGTGCCGCGAGCGCCCGGATCGGACGCACGATCATGCGACGAACGCGCACCGACAGGAGCAACGTGAACAGGAACAGCAACGCCGCACCGCTGCCGACGAGGAGGGTGACCTTGTCGAGCAGATCGTTGGTGCGTGCCTCACGGAACGCCACCTCGTTCTCGGCCCAGTTCAATGCCGTTTGCACGCCTCCCTGCTGCAGCGAGTACCGCCATTCGAGGTCCTGGACCGCGGCGAGCACCCCGGCGGGGTTCTCCTTGGCGACCGCATCCTTCAGGTTCGTGTTGATCACGGTGAAGAAGGCGGTGCCCGCGTCGCGGCCGGCACCGAGGAGGCTGTCGTCCACGTGCTTGTCGAGGAGCTGGTGCGACCAGAAGTCCATCGAATCGTTGAAGTCGTGCTCGGCCTTGGCAATGGTGCGGAAGTGAACATCGATCTGGGCGTGGACGGTGGAGTTGAAGCCGCTCGGCGAGGACGCGATCACGCCGATCTGGTTGACCTCGGCCCACGCCTGCAAGAGGCTGGCCGGCGGCGGCAACGTGTCGGCGCGCAGCTCCTGGGCCATCTTCAGCGACTTGTACTCGGCGCCGCGCACGCTCGCCTGCTGCAGTGCCCAATAGCCGACACCGGCGAACGCGATCAGTGCCAGCAACGGCACGGCGATGAGGACGTTCACCCGCCCGCCGATTTTCATCCGTCGAAGCATCAGCCCCGCCTTTCGCTCCTTCGGGGACGCGGCCCCGTCACACCAGCCGTACGACGGCTCGGCGAAGTTGCATCGGTCACGCAGGCGTAGAACTTGAGAGTTCCTTGGATATTCCTCAAGGTCAGCGACCCAAAAGCCGAAAGTACGTACGAGATGGAATGCGGGAGGACCTCGGCATGGGCCGCAGTCAGTTGGATGCATACGGCGAGAGCGAGCCCATCGGTGGTTTCGTGGCGCAACTCGCGGCCGAGCGGTTCACCGGCCAGGCCGACGTGGGCACATCCCCGCGGGCCCACCTGTATGCCATCGAAGGCCGGATCTACCTCGCAGAACGTGACGGCGACCCCCCGATCCAGTCACGCTTCGTGACCATGGGTGTGGTGTCCCCCGACCAGCTCGCTCGTGGCGCGGTCCAGGTGGGCGACTCGGTCTCGCTCGCCCAGCTCTTCGACAGCGACCCGAACATCGATCGCGCAGCGTTGGTGGGAGCGCTGGAGCAGACCACCGCGCAGACCCTCGGTTCCCTCGGAACGGCGCCCGCCGGCACGGTGAGGCTGCATCCGCTGCGCCATCACCCCAGCGGCATCAACCAATGGCTCGACTCGTCATCTTCTCGTTCGAACGACACCACGGTCCCGCCGCCGCCACGGGTGTCGGCACTGGCCGGTGGGCTGGCCCCGCCTCCGTTCGGCTCGACACCGTCCGAGCCACCGCCGCAGGCGGCCGTCGTCCCCGCCGATCGCGCCACGCTGCCGACACTGGGCAGCTGGACGCCTCCCACCGCGGAGGAACGCCTGAAGACGGCCGAGAACCGCTTCACCCCAACCGGCTTCAGCGCCTTCGACCTCCCGAAGCTGGCCAGTCGACCGATGTCGGTCAGCGAGATCACCGTCGCGCAAGCGATCATCAAGGCGGACGCCGAGCAGCCGAGCATCACTGTGCCCGACGACGCATCATCGTTGAGCGATGCCTGGCTGCAGGAGCTCGACAACACGACCTTGAACAACACGACCTTGAACAACACGACCTTGAACCACACGACCTTGAACGACACGGCGCTGCCGGCACTCGCGGGAAACCCCACGTTCGCCGAACTGGTGAAGACCCCCGCATCGAATCCCACCGTCGACACCCCGACGGACATCGATTCGTTGCTCAGCATGCCCAGCACCGCCGCCGGCGGCACGAACGGCACGAGCAACGGAACGACCCACCACGAATCGGATCTCACCTTCGACTCCGCCTCGTGGACACCCCCGACATCACCGAAGACCGCTGCTGAAGAAATCTGGTCGATGGTCGACGAGTTACTCCGGCTGGAGCACCAGCAGGACGAGCTCGCGATGTCGGGCGCGCCCGACGACGAGGAAACTCGTGGTCGGCGGCGCGGCAAGAAGGGGTGAGTGATGTACGACACCACCGACGAAAAGATTCACCAACTGGTCGGCGCGGTCCTCGAGGCAGTCGACGAGCGCCTGGATCGGATGCGCCACGAACTGGCCGAGCACTCCTCCGACGTCGAGCGCCAGCACCATCAGGTGCTGGCCACGATCGCCGCGCTCACCGCCCGCGTCGACCAGCTGAGCACCCGTGCCTCGCCACCACCGGCAACGCGCGAACAACCGGTGCCGGATAACGCCGACCGCATGGAGCAGGCGACGAAGATCCTCATCGATCGGATCGAATCGTCGCAGCGCAACCTGATGTCGGCCACCAATCAACGGCTGACGCAGATGAATGAACGGCTCGAGGAACTGCGCTCGCGCTTCGACGCCCCACCAGCGCGGCCGGTGGTCCCCGACGCGCCGCCGACGATCGCGCCGGATCCGTCGCCGCCTCTCGCGCCGCGCATCACCCGCCCGCTCCCGAATCTCACCAACGCCGAGCTCGATCAGATCAGCAGGCCGTTGATCAGCCACAACCACATCGCAAACCACGTGACGAGCCAGGTCGCAGTTCCGGCTCCTGCGGCCGACGGTGCCATCGACATGGATCGGCTCACCTCGCTGCTCACCGAGAAGCTCGGGCACCTCGCGCTTCCATCGCGGCCTTCCACCTCGGCCTGACGCGTCCACCGCCGGGTACGGTTCCCGTCATGGCTGTACGTCTCGAACCGTCCGACGAACACATGCACGAGTTGGGCCCGGAGTCCAACTTCAACGAGAGCATGTACATCAACTGCTTCGACGCCGATCAGCAGGTCGGTGGGTGGTTCCGGATGGGCAACCGGGCCAACGAGGGTTACGCGGAGATGACCGTGTGCCTGTACCTCCCACCGGCCGATGGCGAAGCGGGCCGGAGCGTCGGGTTCATGTACAAGCGCCCGACGATCACCCACAACGAGGCACTCGACGCGGGAGGCCTCACGTGGACGATGCTGACCCCGTTCGAAGAGCTCCGCATCGACTTCGCCGGCAAGGTCGTGCTCCTCGACGAGCCCGAGCAGATGGCCGACCCGAAGACGGCGTTCACCAACAACCCGTACGGGGAGTGCGAGGTGCACCTCACGTTCACGGGGCAGGGCAAGCCGTCGATGTTCGGCGGCGAACCGGACACCCCGCACGAGACGCCGGGTGAGGAGTTCGCCAAGGGCCATTACGAGCAGCTGGTGCACGCCACCGGCACCATGCGCGTCGGCGATCGCGAATGGGAGATCGACGGCCACGGCCTGCGCGACCACTCGTGGGGCCCGCGCTACTGGCAGGCACCGTGGTACTACCGCTGGCTCACGGCCAACGTGAACCCGGACTTCGGGTTCATGGCCAGTCGCGTCGCCAAGAAGGACGGGCCGGGCACGCGTGGCGGCTTCGTGTGGGAGAACGGGCAGATGCACTACTGCGACGACGTGCAGATCCGCACCACCACGCAGGGCGACGATCAGTTCCACCAATCGATCGAAGGTCTGCTGCGTTCGTCGCGTTCGGATCGGGAGTGGAAGTTCCGCGGTGAGGTCATGGACCTCATCCCACTGCGCAACCGCCGCCAGGACCCCGACGGCAACTGGCTGATGACGCGCATCAGCGAAGGCATGACGCGCTGGACCGTCGAGTCCGGGCCGTTCGAGGGTCAGGTCGGCTACGGCCTCAGCGAGTACCTCGACCAGATCGTCGACGGTTCGCCCGTCGGCCTCGCCGAGTAGCCGGCGCGGGCCGGCCTCAGTCGAGGCTGGTGTAGGCGACGAAGCGCGCCGCGACGTCCGCATCGCCGACGACGTCCGCCGCGCTCAGCGGTAGGCGGCGCCATAGCACCAGCAGCAGATCGCTCGCCGCACCGCGCAGCGCGCAATCCCCCTTGGCGTGTTCGCGTGTCACCGAATGCACACCGTCGACCTCGCGCACCGTCCACTCCCCTGCCACATCCGTGCAATGGAGATGGACCGAGCCGTTCGCCTTCGGTGTGTCGTTCCGTGATGGTCCGAGATGCCAATGGAGGAACTCGTCGATGCCATCGCCGGCGAGCGCCGCATCGATGGGTGTGGGCCGACCCGCGGCGAGGTCCGCGTCGTAGCGGTGCACCGCCGTCTCCTGTGCCATTCGTCGCTGCACGAACCCGGCGGAGTGATCCGTGGCCCACGTCCAGTTCGGCTGCGCGGGGTCGGCTGCCGAGAGCACCGCGACGGTGTCGTCCAGTCCGCTGCGGAAGAACGGGACGAGATCGCCGTCGGCGGGGCGCTCGACGTCGACGTATCCGGCGGGGTCCGCGAGCCGTTCGCGGACCACCGTGCGCCAGAAGTGGTGCACCTCCGCCGTGTGCCACACGAGGTCGTTGACGGACCATTCGGGGCACGACGGCACCCGTGTGGAGCCGCCCGCGAGCTCACACGACTCGGCGAA
>JAYVMH010000080.1:0-8963 GCA_043759015.1 Actinomycetota bacterium | reverse complement strand
GGTATGGATCCGTCGTGAGGTGCTGCACGTAGCCGTCGTTCTCTCCCCGGTCCCACAGCAGTTGGATCAGCTGCACGGCGAGCAGTCGGTCGACAGGGTCGGTGTAGGCCTTGTCGAGGATCGGCTGGAACTCCAGCCAGTCCACACTGCGCGGCAGGAGCAGGGAGTAGTTGATGCCGGGCACGCCGAGCACGACCCTCTGCCATTCGCTGCTGATCGCACTGGCCGCGCCGCCGAGGATGCCGCCCTGGCTGTTGCCGACGAACACGGTGTTGCCGACTGCGACGAGCGGAGCACCGGCGCTGCTCTGGAACGCCGGGGAGGACGCGAAGCCCTTCGGGGAGTTGAGCAGTCGTCCGAGCAGCTGCTGATCGAGCATGCCCTGCTGCAACCGGTCGGCCTGCTCGGGGAACCGCGACAGATCGCCGAGGATGCCGGCGAGGTTGGCGACGTCGTCGGCGTTCATCCCGATCTCGTCGGTCGCGCACGCAGCGGCGAGGCCGGTGGCGGGGGCGAAGCGGAGTGCGTCGACCTCGGTGCGGTCACCGAGCAGCCCATGGCCGTAGACGATCGTCGGGCGATCGGCGGGCTTGCCAGAACGAGCGAGGGGAGCAGTGAGCGGAAGGAGGCAGTGGAACTTGGCGGCGAACACGGGGTTCGCGGCGTCGAGGGTCGGAAGCCCATCCGTGCCGAGCTGGAAGCGGGTGCCCGGCCCCACCGCCCAGAGGTAGTTCGGCACCTCGTAGGTTCCATCGACGGTGCGCACGCCTCCGCTCTCGGATCGTGAGCTCACCGCGAACTTCGGTGCCGAGTCGGCGAGCGTGGCGTAGGTCTGGTCGCGCATGTGCAGGACGCGCCCGCTGAGGCTCTGCGCGCTGGCCACTGTGAAGTCCCATGCCATGAACAGCTCGTCGGTGCTCACGCCGTCGGCGTTCAAGGCGGCGAGGATCGCGCGCACGTCGCCTGCTCGTTCGGGCGGCTCGGGCGTGCCTTCGACTGCCGCTTGGAAGGCCGTAGCGCGCGGAATGGTGGTGCCGCTCGCATTCTTCAGGTTGCGCAGCCCGACCACGAAGTGGTGGCCTTCGCGCAGGCTCGCCGCGGGGTGGACGATCAGCACCCGATCCTCCACGGGCGCCTGCGCGTCGAGCTCCGCCCAGTACGCGACCCTGGTGTCGGTCGTGGTGTCGAGCAGCACGATCGGTGCACCCTTGGCGAGCGATCGGCCGATGTCGGTGCTGGGGGCGATGCCGGAGCGGTCGAGGTCGACACCTTCGACGTAGGCGAGCACTGCAGATCCGGGGGAGAAGCCGTCGCCGCGGTTCTCGTCGGTGACGTCGATGGGTGAGCCGTCGGCGTTCTTCGGCGCCGAGCCGGGCTGGATCGCCAGCCGTCGCCCGGTGGGCGAGTGGCCATCGGGCACGGTGAACGCGTCGTTCGGCCAGGGCAGCAGGCACGCTCGTTCATCGAGTGGGTCGCAGTCGAGTGCCGTGGTGCGCGGTACGTCGAGGTTCTGGGTGGTCTGCGCGGACGGGGTCGTGCCCTGCGTGACGCCCGGCCCGGCTTCCGTCGGGCTCGACGTGGAAGGCCTCGACGACGAGTTGCTGCATGCGCCGAGTGCGATGAGCGCGATGAGGCCGAGTGGGACGACACGCACCCGGGCTGTTCTCCGCATGCACCTACGCTGCCACATGCCACCGATCCGCGACGAGGGGCGGATCCTCGGCTAGAGTCGTACGCGTGTTCGTGCGTGAAGGAACCATCCCAGACGGCACCGTGGTGCTGGGCATCGACCCAGGGCTCACCCGCTGTGGCTATGCCGTGCTGCACTCCGTTGGCAACGTCACCCGGCCCATCGCGCTGGGGGTCATTCGCACGCCGGCCACGTCGCCGCTGCCGCAACGTCTGGCCGAGCTGCAGCGCGAACTGAAGGCCCTGCTCGCCGAGTATCGGCCGCATGCCGTGGCCGTGGAGCAGGTGTTCTTCCAGACGAACGTTCGTACCGCGATGAGCGTCGGGCAGGCGAGTGGGTTGGCGCTCTGCGAAGCAGCCGCGGCCGGGTGCGATGTCATGCAGTTCACCCCGAATCAGGTCAAGGACTCCGTCGCCGGCTGGGGCGGAGCGGACAAGGCACAGGTGCAGAGGATGGTGCAAGCACGCCTCGGGCTCTCCACGCCCCCCAAACCCGCCGACGCGGCCGACGCCGCGGCGCTGGCGCTGTGCTACCTCGCTGCGGCGCCGATGCGTTTTCGAGTGCGAGCGGCGGTCGGGCAGTGATCGGTTCGTTGCGCGGCACTGTACTCGAACGCAGCGAGGATGGTTCGGCACTCGTCGAGGTGGGCGGCATCGGCTACTTCGTGGCCGTCACCCCGCGGACGCTCGGCGAGCTCGAACCGGGCACGCCGGCGTTCCTGTACGTGCACCACCACATCCGTGAAGATGCGCAGGCGTTGTTCGGTTTCCTCCACCGCGACGAACGGGCAACGTTCCAGGTCCTCATCAACACGCATGGCATCGGCCCGGCGCTGGCACTCGCCATCCTCGCCACCCATTCGCCCTCCGCTCTGGTCGACGTCGTGGCCACCGCCGACGTCGGTGCGCTCACACTCGTCCCCGGGGTCGGCAAGAAGACCGCCGAGCGGTTGTTGATCGAACTGCGCAACCGGCTCAACCTCCCGATGCTCGATCCGCTGCCCATCGGCGGCGGGGG
The DNA here is from genome assembly GCA_043759015.1 of Actinomycetota bacterium. Lineage (GTDB taxonomy): Bacteria > Actinomycetota > Acidimicrobiia > Acidimicrobiales > Ilumatobacteraceae > UBA668. Next base: position 6,256 of record JAYVMH010000080.1, on the reverse strand, counting down.
CAGCACGGCGATGGGTGATGTGCGTGAGGCGTTGTCCGGTCTCGGCTACGCGCAGGAGGAGATCCGCGATGCCCTGCGCGAGGTGCCGTCCACCTCGGACTCGTCGACCCTGCTGCGCGATGCCTTGAAGCTGCTCGGAGCCAAGCGTGCGTGACGAGTTCCTCGACCCTGCGCCGGTCACCGAGCGCGAGGAAGCCGACGAGGTCGGACTTCGCCCCAAGCGACTCAGCGAGTTCGTCGGCCAGCGCGAGCTGAAAGAGCACCTCAGCATCGTGCTCGAGGCCGCCAAGATGCGCGGGCACGCGGCCGACCACCTGTTGTTCGCCGGTCCGCCCGGGCTTGGCAAGACCAGCATGGCGGCCATCGTCGCCGCAGAGATGGGTGTCCACATCCTCATCACGTCGGGTCCCGCGCTCGAGCGCGCCGGCGACCTGGCGGCGATCCTGACCAAGCTCGAGGACGGCGACGTGCTGTTCATCGACGAGATCCACCGGCTGTCGCGTGTGGTGGAGGAGATCCTCTATCCGGCGATGGAGGACTTCCAGCTGGACATCGTGGTCGGCAAGGGCCCGGCCGCGTCGAGCATCCGATTGTCGCTGCCGCGGTTCACGTTGGTCGGGGCCACCACACGCACGGGCATGATCACCGGCCCGCTCCGCGATCGCTTCGGGCTGGTGGCCCGGCTGGACTACTACGCCGACGACGAACTGGAGACGATCGTTCGTCGCGCCGCAGGCATCCTGCGCGTGCAGACCTCCGTCGAGGGTGCGTGGGAGATCGCCCGCCGCTCTCGCGGTACGCCACGAATCGCCAACCGTCTGCTGCGTCGGGTGCGCGACTTCGCGGAGGTGCGCGGCGACGGCACCGTCACGGAGGCCACCGCGCGCGAGGGGCTACGCGTGTTCGGTGTCGACGAACGCGGACTCGACAAGGTCGACAGGGCGATCCTGTCGGCGATCTGCAAGCAGTTCGCCGGTGGGCCGGTGGGGCTCAGCACCCTGGCGATCAGCGTCAGCGAGCAGCCCGAGACCGTGGAAGACATGTACGAGCCGTTCCTCATCCAACAGGGGATGATCGCCCGCACGCCGCGAGGCCGCATCGCGATGCCGGTGGCGTACGAGCACCTGGGCATGGCGGTGCCGACCCTCGACCGGCCCCACGGCCTTTTCGACTGACAGGCCTTTTCGACTGACAGGCCCTTTCGACTGACAGGCCCTTTCGACTGACAGGCCTTTCGGCTGACCGTCGACCGGCCCTCCGGCCTATTCGGCTGACCGGCGTTCGTCAGGCGGGGAGGTACAGGCTGAGGAACGCCATCGTCTTGGTCCAGGCCGCCTTGGCGGCCGACTCGTTCCAGAACATCTCGCTCTCGTGGTTGTCGAACGCGTGGCCGGCGTCCTCCACGTTGAGCACGAACCCCTCGCGTCCTGCGATGGCGGCGCCGACCGCATCGACACCCTCGTTGGGGATGTAGCCGTCCGCGTTGCCGAAGTGGAACAGCGTCGGGCACTCCACCTGATCGATCATGCCGAGCATCGACGGCACGCCCGACCCGTAGTAGCTGACGCACACCGACGGCGACGCGTTCGCGGCCACGGCCCACGCCAGCGTTCCGCCGAGGCAGAAGCCGATGACCCCGGGAGCCCGTGCGACACCGGTTGTCGCGCCGAGGTGCGCGAGCGCGGCGACGCAGTCGCCGACGGCAATGGGGAACTCCATCTGCTGCACCTTGGCCATGCTGTCGGTGAGACCCTGCTGGTCGTGGCCGGCCTCCCAGTTCGGGGCGAACCGCCAGAACACGTCGGGGGCAGCGACGAGGTAGCCGGCGTCCGCCAACCGCTCGGCGACCGAGCGGATGTAGGGACCGACCCCGAAGATCTCCTGGATCACCAGGATCGCCGCCGTCGGCTTCGCCTCCGGGGCCCAGATGTGCAGGTCCATGGCGCCGTCGGCACCACGGGCCACCTGTTCGGTGCGCAAGGTCGTCATTGCCCGTCATCGTGACACATCGCCACGATGGCGGACACCTCGAGGCGGCGTTGGTTCAGATTCGTCGGGGGTTCGCAGCGGCCCGTAGCCTTCACGGCGACATGAGCAACGACGATGACGTCCGCGACGAGCTGCCACATGACCTGGACGTGGCGGGCCACGCCGGGCCCTACGACTTCCCCGACAACAGCCGTCGCCGGCGCCCGGCAGCGCTGTACGGCGTGGTCGCGTTGATCTGCGTCGTGCTCTGGCTCACCGAGCGCGACTCTTCGGCGCTCGTCAACAACGGGTTCCTCGGTGCGGCGATCCTGCTCGGTCTCGTGGGCCTGTTCTCGTTCAGCTCCGGGTGGCGGATGCGCGTCGACGAGAAAGAAGCCCTGGTGGCTGCGCAGGGAGCAGTGGGGTTCCCCGTCGGGCATGCGTCCGCGCAGCAGGTCTGGCGTGGCATGCGCAGCCGGCCTACCTGGCGGGTGCTGGTGTATTCGGCGGAGGATCCACCGCGTCGGCGTGGATTGGTGCTGGTCGATGCGATCAACGGTGTCGTGAAGGAGCACCTCGTGCAGGACAACCCGGTTGAGGACTGGGAAGTCTGATCAGTCCTCGGCGAGCGCGGCGATGTGGCGGAGAAGTCGGCCGATGTCCAGCGCGACTGTGCGGAGCCGATCCAGCGTGATCTCGTCCCACTGATCCGCGGGAACTGCGACGATGGCATCGGCGATCGACGCCGGGTCGGTAGCACTGCCCAGCAGCCGGGCCGATTCCTCGAGCAAGCCGTGCAACTCAGCCGTCGGCGAGGCGGTCACTTCGGCTGCGGCATCACCCTGTGCCTCTCGGAGGCGACGTGCAACCGAGAGGTAGGTGATGGCCAGGTCGTCGGGGGAGGAGGCGCTCATGGGACCCATGTTGCCACTAGCCTGATGCCGATGTTTGACGGCAAGTTCCGCACCCCGGTCGACAAGGCCGTCAAGCCCTTGGGCAACGGGCTTCGTCGCACCGGTCTCACCCCCGACCATCTCACGGTGATGGGCCTCGTGGTCGCCATGGGCGCCGCGGTGGCCATCGGCTTGGGCCAACTCCGGCTGGGGCTGCTCCTCGTGGTGCTGGCGGCACTTCCGGATCTGCTCGACGGCGCGCTGGCCAAGGCGTCCAACACCTCCAGCCAGCGTGGTGCCTTCTTCGATTCGACGATCGACCGGTTTGCCGATGCGTTGTTGTTCGGCGGTGTCGCCTGGCACTTCGCATCCACCGAGAACGCCCACCTCGCGGTGCTGCCGTTCGCGGTGATGGCACTGAGCTCGGTGATCAGCTACATGCGCGCCAAGGCCGAGTCGCTCGGCCTGGACGCCAAGGGCGGGCTGATGGAGCGGGCCGAACGCATCATCGCGTTGTGCCTCGGTCTGCTGTTCCCACTCCTGCTGATCCCGATCCTGTGGCTGATGCTCGCCCTCACGCTCGTGACCGCGGTGCAGCGCTTCGCCAAGGTGTGGAAGCAGGCGGCGGTGGCTCCTGTGACGGCGGAGAAGATCGAGATGCGGCGGAGCCGCCGGCAGACCCGGCGCGTGGTGCGCACCGAGCGCCGCCACACCCGCATCGCGCGCGCCGGTCGCACGATGCGCCGTGACTGAACCCGCCCCGCGCAGCCGCATCACCGACGCCGCGACCATCAGCGCGTACCGGCTCGGCTCGCTCGCCGCGCGTCTGATGCCGGGGCCGATCGCGGCGGCCGCCGCGTCGTCGTTCGGGTTCGGCGCCAGCTTCGCCAACGCCGAGCGGCGGGCGATGATCGAACGCCACATCGCCCGCGTGAACCCCGCGCTGCGCGGGAACTCGTTGCGCGTCGCAGTGCAGCAAGCGTTCGACAGCTACGCCCGCTACTACGTCGAGAGCTTCCGGCTCACGAGCCTCAGCGCCAGAGCCGTCGACCGAGCGTTCACGGTCGACGGTTTCCACCACATCACCGAGGCGCTCGAGCTGGGCAACGGGTGCATCTTCGCCCTTCCCCACATGGGTGGCTGGGAGTGGGCCGGTCGGTGGATGACCGACAAGGGCTACCGCCTGACCGTGGTGGTGGAGGCACTCGAACCACCGGAGCTGTTCGAGTGGTTCGCGGACCTGCGCAAGGAGCTCGGGATGACGGTGGTGCCCACCGGCCCGAAGGCCGGTCCGGCGGTGCTGAAGGCGTTGCGGGCGAACGAGATCGTGTGCTTGCTGTGCGACCGCGACCTCGATCACAAGGGCGTGGAGGTCGAATTCTTCGGCGAGCGCACCACGCTCCCGGCCGGCCCGGCAACGTTGGGACTGCGGATCGGCGCGCCGATCCTGCCTGTCGGCGTGTACTTCACCACCGCCTACAACGGCCACCACGCACTGGTGCGCCCACCGGTCTCCGCGGCACGAACAGGCCCCCTTCGCGACGACGTCGGCCGGGTCACACAGGCGCTCGCCCGCGAGCTCGAGTTCCTGATCCGTCGGGCGCCCGAGCAATGGCACCTCTTCCAACCCAACTGGCCCAGCGACCCCGGCTACTGAAGAACGTCCGGCTTGCGTCACATCGGAATCACGAGCGCACGTGATTCCGGGGTGACACAAGCGACGAAACGACTGAGCTGATCGTCAAGAAATCCTCTGGGCGGTGTAATGCGCGGCGGGGTTGAAACGATCTGTCAGCCGTGACCGACCGTCTGGCGGCACCCCCCAGAACGGCCACGGCCGCACGATCGCAGGAGACAACCAAATGTTCGGAACCCGTATCACCAAGCGTGCAGCGGTCATCGTCGGCTGCACCCTCCTCGCCGCCGGTACCGCAGCTGCTGCTGCGGGTGGCGCCCTTCCCACGCCGTTTGCCGGCGATCACGGCGCACCCAGCGTCGCCAGCGTCGATCCGTCGGCATCGAACAGCGTCGCCAACTCGGTCGACGACAACGGCAACGCCGACGACACCAACAACGACAGCACGGCCTCCTCGCTGGACGCGACGGGTTCGAGCACCGATTCGTCGGTCGCCGCCGACGGCGCCGCGTGCGACACCCCCACGTCGAGCACCGACGCCACCAACAGCTCGGTCGATGACAACTCGAACGACAACTCCGATGACACGGCGAACTCGGTCGACGACGAGTCCTGCTCGGATGTCGACGACGACAACGGTGTCGAAGCCACGGATTCCAGCATCGACGACCACGGCAATGACAGCGCAACGGCGTCGAGCGTGGACAACCACGGCGGCGCCGGACATGGCGCCGACGACACGGCGACCAGCGTCACCACCCCTGACAGCGTGACCGTTTCCCCGGTCGACGACGGCAACACCGGTGGCGGATCCAACGGCGGAAATGGCTCATCGAAGCCCTGATCTCATCGGCGGACCTTCACGGCCCGGGTCGACTTCGGTCGGCTCGGGCCGTGGCGTTTTTCCCCGCGGAAGATTCTCTCGGAATTTTCTCGATTGCTGTAATGCCGATGCGGCGTCGGACGATCTGTGAGCAACCATGCCGTTTCCCGCAAAGCGACGTGCTCGACCCGGTGTGACGATTCCCGCTCGTTAGACCGGGTCGAGTTGTTTTTCGGCGAGTTCGGCCGGCCCGCACGACGCGGTATGGTCGCGAGCATGCCGATCGAATCTCGCGACGGGTACCGCCTCTGGGAGGGTGGGCCGGTTCCGAAGGGTGCCGACGGCATCACCCTCGGCTCGCTCGTCATCGTGCGCGAGGGCAGGGCCACGCCCTACCTGCTACGCCACGAGCTGGTGCACGTGCGCCAGTGGCGACGGTATGGGAGCGTGGGGTTCATCGCCCGCTACTTCGGCAGCTATGCGGTCTGGCGGGTCCGCCGGAAGGGGCACCGGGGCGCCTACCTGCGCATTGCGATGGAGATCGAGGCCGATTGGGTCGCCCGTCGTTCGCTGTCGACGGCGGTGCGCGAAGAGCTCGCAGAGCGCGTCGCGTCGTAGCCCGGTTGCGGTTCGCCGCAACGCCGATATGTTCCACCTTCGGCTTCCCCCCGTTGTTCATCGACGCCTCTGCGCGCGTCATGTCGGGGAGGTCGTGTGCCCGAGCTACCGGATCGCCCGGCGCCGCCGGTCGCCCTCGCAGAGCGTGCCCGCCGTTGGCTCTTGTGGGTCGGGGTCAGTCGCGTCATCGCAGGCGGCGTCGCCGTCGTGGCAGTGCTCGCTGCCGCCTACTGGTTGGTGAAGCCGCCAGCAGCCACCACCGAATCCCGGCTGCCGTTCGCTGTGCGAACCACCGTGCACTCCTCGTCCACCACCGTC
>JAYVMH010000079.1:0-4104 GCA_043759015.1 Actinomycetota bacterium | reverse complement strand
CGATCGAGAACCACGGCGGCAAACTGGACTCGTAGCTGCCGTACCCGTAGACGACGAGCGGTGCCGTGCCGTCGGCAGCGACGTCGCGACGATGGACGACGTCCACGGGCACGCGTGCGCCGTCGTCGGCCGTGGCCCACAGACGCGACGTGGCGTAGCCGGACAGGTCGACACCGGGTACGGGCGTCTGCTTCAGCATCGTCCGTGCGCCCGTCCGCACGTCCTCCTCGAAGAGCGACGGCGGTGTGGTGAGGGACTGCGTGATGTAGCGGACCGAGGAGGCGTGCCACTCGGGGTTGCTCTCCATCTCGACGTCGTGCGGTTCCTCGTTCACGTGCAACACCCGCTCGCCGCCCTCGCGGAACAGCACCCGCAAACGCGGCTGCGCGTCGGTCCACTCGTGCAGCACCAGGTGGTCGGCGAAGGCCTCGACGGAGACGATCCGCCGGCCGGCTACGTGCCCGACCAGTTCCGACCACGCTGCCGGCCGGTCGAGCGGCGCGGTCGCGAGCCGGAAGTCGGTCGCGTCCAGGTTCGTGAGCACCACCCAACGGTCACCCCAGTGGTCGAGGCTGTACTCGTGGTCGGGCTGCCGCTCGCGCACCAGCAAGGGCTCCGATTCCGGGTGGTCGGCAGGGATGACGCGCACCTCGGTGCTGGTGCGGCTCGCCGAGTCGATCACGATCCACTCTTCGCTGCGCGTCAGGTCGACGTACACGAAGAACCGTTCGTCGAGCTCCTCGTGAACCTTCACGTCGTCGGCCTGGGTGGTTCCGAGGTGATGCCGCCACACGCAGAAGGGCCGCTGCTGCTCGTCGGCGGTGACGTAGAACAGGGTGCGGCCGTCGGCCGACCAGGCCGTGCCGCCCCAGGTCGTGTTCTCCAGCTCGTCGGGCAGATCCGTGCCGGTGGCGAGGTCGCGGAACCGCATCGTGTACTGCTCGCTGCCGTCGGTGTCGGTGCTCCATGCGACGGTGGAGTGCGAGGGGTCGACGTCGAACGCGTTCATCGAGAAGTACTCGTGCCCTGCCGCCTCGAGGTTCTCGTCGATCGTGACGTCGCTGGTCGCCGTCGTGGAGTCGCGGCCCCGGCAGTGGATGGGGTAGCTCGACCCCTCCTCGGTGCGCGTCACGTACCACCAGTCGCCCTTGCGCACGGGCACCCACAGGTCGGTCTCCTGCACCCGCGACTTGATCTCGGCGAAGAGGTCGTCGATGGGCTGTTGATGCGCGTCGAACCAGGCGTCGCTCCATCGGTTCTCGGCGTCGATGTAGCCGATGGTGTCGGGATCGTCGCGGTCGCGGAGCCACGCCCAAGGGTCGTCGAACGGGCCCGACGGGCGCACCCAGGTGTGCGGAACTTGCTTGGCGATCGGGGGTTGCACGAGGCAGGAGAGTAGTCGCAGGAAGCCGCGAGCTGATCGTGGCGCCGCTAGCGTCGCCGCCATGCGGGTGTGGATCGACCAGGATCTGTGCACCGGAGACGGGCTGTGCATCGACCACTGCCACGACGTGTTCGTGCAGTTGGAGGACGGCATCGCGTACGTCGCCGTGGACGGCACAGCGCTGAACGACCCAGGCGGGTCGGGCAGCCTGGCGACGGTCGATGCCCGGTCCCAGCAGGCGGTGATCGACGCGGCACTGGCGTGCCCGGGGGAGTGCATCTTCATCGAGCTCGGTCGGGCCAACGCGGCCGCATAGCGCTTCCGCCGTTCGATCAGCCCCCTGTCGTTCCCTGCCGTTCCCTGTCGAAGGTCCCTGTCGAAGGTCCCTGTCGGGCGGAGGGGGCCATCGATTAGCCTGAGCGTCATGAAACGCAGCAGCGTGAGCCACATGAACTGTTCGGTGGCGCGAACCCTCGACATCGTCGGCGAGTGGTGGACGTTGCTCATCGTGAGGAACCTGCTCCTCGGTCAGCGGCGGTTCGAGGAGATCCAGAGCGATCTGGGGATCGCCCGCAACATCCTCAGCGATCGTCTCACCACGCTCGTGGCCGGCGGCATCGTCGATCGCGTGCGCTACATGGAGCACCCCGAGCGGTTCGAGTACACGCTCACCGAGAAGGGACGCGACCTGTTCCCCGTGATCGCCGCGCTGATGCAGTGGGGCGATCGCTGGGCCGCGCCGGATGGTCCGCCGATGGTGTTCAGGCACACGTGCGGCCACAACGGCCACGCGCAGGTGACGTGCAGCGAGTGCGGCGAGTCGATGCGCCTGGAGTCCGTGCGGGCGAAGGCAGGGCCGGGATGGCGTCCTGTGCAGGAGCATGTTGCCGAGTAGTACGTTGCATGATGCAACGTAGGTGCTTTATCGTGGCACCATGACCGAGCACGACTGGCGGGCATCGGCCTGCATCCTCTGCGAGTGCAACTGTGGCGTCGAGATCCGGCTCGGCGACGACGGCCGGCGCTTCGAGCGGATTCGGGGCGACAAGGCCCACCCGGCATCGCAGGAGCTCACTGATGCAGCGTCGCGCGACTGGATCGCCGGCACTCCGTGGCACAAGACCGTGCCGGCGCGCCTCAGTCCGGTGTGAGCAGTTCGCCGGGCGTGTCGTCGGGAGTGTCGACCGGCGATTCCACCATCTGATCCGAGGTCTCGGCGTCGGCCCGGCGCCTGCGTCGCCTCCGTCGGAACATGATGATCGCCCACACGGCCAGCAACACGAGCACGACCCCGCCGATCGCGTACAGCAGCCGGTGAAGACCTACCGATGAGGCGGTACGCAGCGTGTCGAGCACACGCTTTGCGTCGGCCCGCGCCGTTGCGTTGTCGCCGGATTGGAACGCGGCCTTCGCGTCCGCGATGACCGCAGACAGGTGCTCGCCTCGCAGGCCGATCCCTCCGAGGAAGCCGTGATCGTGGCCGTCGGCGCTCACCGCATCAAGCAGCACGTCGGCGCTGTCGATCTGCTGCTGGATCTCGGTGGTGACCTTCGACAGGTCCTTGTCCGCCCCCTCGTAGTCGTGTCGCAGCGAGTCCGGGTAGGGGGTGCCGAGCGACGCGGCCTTGGGGTCGAGCCGGTCGCGAAGGGTGAGCGCGTTCTCCGACCCGGCGATGCCCTTCGTCGCGTCCACGAACGCCCAGTCGGCCATGGTCTTGCGCACGACGAGCGGTGCGGCCCACGTCGACCCGTGAGCCACGAGTGCGTGGTACTTCGCCCGGGCCGCGTCGCGCTCGGCGAGGGTGTCCTTCGACGTCGCGGTGACGACGTACTGGAGCATCAGGTCGTCCGCCTCCGAGGTGGCACCGACTTCGTCGACGAGGTCGAGGAATCGACGCCAGTCGGTCGCTCCGCCGAGCGTCTCGGGCGTGCCGGCACCGGCGTACGGTGTCGTGCGGTCGGCGACCATCTGGAAGACCTTGCGCATCTTGTCGTCGCCGATCTCCTTCACGATCCGGTCGGTCACGAAGTACGCGGCGTTGTAGCCGTACGCCTCGACCTGATCCGCACCGGTGACGAAGTTCGGGTCTCCCCAGTCGTTGAGCGACACCTTTGCCTTGTCCGCGACGTCGGGGGTGGTGGCCAGCTTCGGGGTGCCGCCGAGGTCGGTGACGGCACGGTTGGAGTACACCTGGGCCAGTCCCTCGTTGAGCCAGCGATCGGCGAACCAGGTCTTCGAGAACCACGCATGCGACAGCTCGTGGAGCACGACCTCGGAGTCGAGGTCCTCGCCGACCTCCAGCTCCTTCTGCACGGCGCTGAACCAACCGGCATAGCCGTACAGGTACGGCGTGAACGCCTGGCGGACGGTGACGGTGCCGTCGATCGGCCATGGTTGACCGATGAGCGTCGTGAGCTCGGGCACGCCGGTCGTGATCTGGGTCGACACGAACGTCTGCCACGCGGTGTCGTTCGGCCAGCTGCGCAGGTCGAATCGTTCACCCTGCTTCATCGTCACCGTCGTGGCGGTCAGTGCGGCGTCTCGGCGGGCAGAGACGAAGACGTCGAAGTCCTTCGGGTTCGGGATGTTGGTCGCGGTGTAGGTCGTGGTGCCGTTGTGATGGGTGGACGTCGTGTCGCTGCCGAGCATGTTCACGACGAACCCGTCGGGCACCACGACCTGGATGGTGACGTGCCCCGGGTCGCCCTCGCCGAAGGCGT
>JAYVMH010000078.1:0-21137 GCA_043759015.1 Actinomycetota bacterium | reverse complement strand
CTTTGGTCTCAAGTATCAGAAGCCAACGGCCAGCAGTGGGTCGTGACCGTATCCCGTGTCGACTACCTGACGAGTTGACTCGATGATCCATCGGCGTTGCGTGGGCGAGGCAGGCGCCGCGCGTCAGCCGCCCGGGCATCTGGGCGCGAGCTCAGGCAGCTCGCACGCACGACCGCGGCGGGCAAGCGCGTTACGAGCGCCAAAGCCGCGCAACGGCCGCACGGCACTTCGCCGGATCCCGGGCGGGCCGGGTTGGCACGTGGCCAGGTGTTCCCGGGCGGTTTGGTAGCGCCGCGACCTGGTGCCAGTGGTGGGCGGGATGCCCGAGGCCCTGGTAGCCCTGCTAGCGCGGGTTCACCGAGGTGTTGTGGATCGCCAAACGGTCGAGGCCGATGCCGCCGATGAGGAGTCGTTCCTTCGAGTTTCCAAGTAGGCGTTGTGTCCATGGCACCAGACCACCGTCGCCGACTTCGATCATGCTCTCACCGAAGCGCGCATGCACCTTGAAGCACACTGACGGGTAGTAGCCGTGACCGGCGGCTCGCTCGTGGTCGCTGAGCACGTCGATGCCGTTCCCGGCGAGTGTGCCGGCGACGTCGCGGAGGAGTTCGGCGTGGCGACCGTCGAAGTCAGTGAAGGTCACGCTGGTTGCGTCTGCCCCAGCGACGCGAACCACGGTCGCCATCTGGCTGGCGAGAGCGACCAAGGCGGTCCGTTCGAACGTTGAGCTGCCGATGTCTCGGCCGGCGATCACCATCGCGAGCAGCGAGAAGTGAGCGTATGACATCGGGCCAGAGAAGTGCTGCGCTCGAGTGACGCGTTGGACGCACGCAAGTCGAACCAGTTCAGCCGACCGTGGTGAGGCTCGCATCAGGTCTCGACGCCGCAGCGCGGCCTCGAGCGCAAGTCCGTTCGTCGGGTCCGCGGCGACCTCGGTACTGCGTGCGGTCGTGATGACGCGATTCTGGTGCACACCGGCCACTACTGAGTGCGTGCCCAGCGGGCACAGCGGTGACAAGGTGAGCACGTCAAACAACTCTGCGATGGAGTCAAGCGCTCGAAGTTCGGTCCGCATCATGTGGCGCCCGTCAACAAGGGCGGGCTGCACGAACCGGTCGCGTTCGCGCTGCGCGAGCACATCGGTCGCACTGAGCGCACTGGCTCGCTGCTCGGCGACGTGGAGGAGCAACGAAGTGAGGTCTGCGCCGCTCAGCCCGGCTTCCAGCAGTTCGATGACACTGTGGCCATGTTCGGCTCGGATCCGCTCGACCGCGGGATGGATCCTCGAACTCATCGCTTGATCCTACGAAACCAGCGGGACATGTAGGCCCGGGGATTGACCGTCGCTGCCCCAGGATCGGCCGGGCGAGGCTCGCCACCACCTCCGCTCCGGCCCCCGCAACTCACCGTTGCAGACGTCAGAGTGGGTCACGCAGTGTCCGCCGATCTCGTGCACCCGGCCGCCTCAGATCGCCGGTTCTGGAGTGCCTGTCGGTGGGTGGTGGCGGAGCAAAGTGTGCGCCCGGATCGGGCGCCGAGGTTCTGTCTCTCGAAGTCGGACTTGGCTCGCTGCCTGGTGGAAGGCGAGCGACGACCGACAGCAGCGTGCTCGGTCCAGTGTGGGTTGCGACGGCGACGGCGACGAACCCGTGGCGTCGGCAGTGCTCAGCGAACGACTCGGCCTGCTCGTCCGTCCAGCCATGGCTAGATGTACCGACGGCGTTGGTGTCGCGGATGCGACGTTCCAGAACAAGCAGCCGGCCAGCGGGCCCGAGAACGCGTTGCACCTCAGCGAGGCCGGCGTTGGGGTCGCGCCAATGGTGAACGGTCGCCAGTGACCAGACGACCTGTGCCCAGTCATCGGCGACAGGGAGCGATTCGGCGGCACCGATCCGCCAACTCACGACAGGTCGAGCGCGCCATCGGAGACGAGCAATGCGCAACATGACCGGTGCAGGGTCGACACCAATCACCTCGGCACCTCTCGCTCGCGCGTACTTGACGGCGATCCCAGGCCCGCATCCGATGTCGACGAGTCGTTCACCTGCGTGCAGGTCGGCGAGTTCGAGCGCCAACTGCGCCGCACGGTCACGCCCGAATAGAAACGACACGCCCGCAAGAAGTCCGCTCGGACCGGAGAAGCCGGGATGGGTGCCATGGTGATTCGGTGCGGGGCCGAGGCCGCGTTCCCGGTGGATGGAGTTTGTTGCATCAGTGCCCATCCCACCACCCTGACGGTTGAACCCAGGTTCAAGTCAAGGCATCATTGGCTGATGGAACGAGATCACGGCATCCCGATCGGGCAGGTCGCCGAGATGGTCGGTGTCCCCACGTCGACGCTGCGGTACTACGAACGCCGACAACTGGCGGTAGCCGACGCCCGCGTGTCGGGGCAACGCCGCTACAAGCGGTCGACGGTGCGTCGTGTGGTGTTCGTGCAGATGCTGCAAGACGCCGGCCTCTCCCTCGACGACATCCAGGGAGTTCTCGATGCTGACGACAACGACTCGTGGAAGCAGATCGCTCGCCAACGCCTCACCCACCTCGACGAAGACATCGCCCGACTCCACCACTCGAGGGACCTCCTCGCCGCGGCGCTGCTCTGCCGCTTCGATCATCCCCTCGATGAGTGTCGAATCATGAACGATGAGATCGACCGTCGCCTCACCAGCCCCATCGGGGTGGCAACCTGACCCGCGCCGGGGGCATCGCCGAGCACCACCCGGGGAGCCCTCCTGGGGAGGCGGTATCGAGGACGAACGCCGCCGCACACGTGAGTCACACTGACCCGGCGCCCAGGAAAGCCAGCCCGCGAGGGCCCGTCCGAAGCAGTTGGATTCAGTCACACCAGGGCCGCTTCTGCTCGCTGATACTCAGTGACGCCGGTACGCGAGACCGCCGGAAGTGGGGTGCATCCCGGGCGACCATCGGGCCGCCAGCGCCGGTGCCGATGGGTAGCGTTTCGTTGTCGCTCGCCGCGATCACGGGTGGGCTCTCGGTGCTCAACCCGTGTGGGTTCCCGATCTTGCCGGCCTACTTGCTGCACCCGAAGGATCGGTTCCGGCGACCTACGCGAGTATCACAGGGTAGTTCTGGTCGAAGAACCGGTCGAAACGGTCGAGCTGGGCGGGTTTCATTCTGTTGTCCACGTGAGGCCGAGGTGGATAGCCGCCTCGTCGATCGCCTCGACGAGTCGATCGATCGAACCGTCACACGCGTCGAGTTCATTGGGGGTGAGAAGCAGCAGGTTGCCGGTGCCGGTTTCGGCCAACACGACCGGTGCCTGCCCGCTGGCTGCCGTGCGGATCGCGTCGGGTTGACCGTTGCGATGGTAGGTGTCGAACGGCACCGGCCACCCGGCCCGGCAGGTCTGCCACTCCGGTCGTTGCCGGACGGATCTGTGGGTGATCTCGCACAGCGAGCAGTGCCGTCGGCCGAGGCGGGCACCGACCCAGTAGGCGAGCTCGCCGCGCAGGGTGCTGTCGGCGTCGAAGTCGCCGACGAGGCGCACGATCTGCGGGGTCGGTGCCGCGTCGGGGGAGCTCATCGGGGCAGCATCGCCGATCGAGCACCCACCGCGGCAGCGGTCTCGCCGGTGGCGGGTGCGTTCCGCAGGGCGATGGCGCCGAGTACGAGGCCGAACATCATGTGCTCGACGGCGAAGGTGGCCCAGCCGACCATGGTGGCCATGTCCGAGATGATGCTTCCGGAGCTGGTGATCTTGGCGGCCACGGGCAGGCCGATGAAGGCGGACACGACGAACACGGCCAAGCCGTAGGCGGCCCCGGCGGGCACGAGCGCAGCCCGGGGGAGGCGCCGGGCGAGGAACGCGAACCCGATGCCGCACATGGCGCCGGTCGTCATGTGGATCAACAACCCCAACACCGCAGGGCCTCCGGTGAACCAGAACCTGTTGGCGGCCATCGCTTCGGCAACGGAACGCATCATCGCCTCCGGTGATCCGAACAGGGCCGAGATGTGGAACAGCGGGGTGAAGAACCCGTGATGCTGGTAGGTCACCGAGGCGACCATCGCGAACATCGCCATCGCTGCGCCGGCGATCATCCCCGCGACACCCCCTCGTAGCAGGGTTGCCTTCAGGGGTTGGGCTGTGGTGGACGTCGACACGAATGGTCCCTTTCGTCACGGTCCGCCCACCGTGGACGAACCGCACCGGAACCCACCGACGGCCCGGACCCTTCCATCGGAATCACTCGAAGATCAGATGGAAGGATTCTGTCGCTGACCGGGTCTCTGTCCGCAAGGAGAAGAATTTGGACGCAGCGGCCGACGAGTCACAGACCAACCACTCGAACCCCACCCCGCCGACCATCGGGACGTTCGACGCGTTCGTCGACCCACACCTTCGGGTGCTGCTCCGGGTCGCCGGCTCGCTGTGCCGTAACTCGCACGACGCCGAGGATCTCGTGCAGGACACACTCATCCGGGCGTTCAATGGGCTCAGCACCTTCGACGGCGCCCACCCGCGGGCGTGGCTCCTCACGATCATGCGCAACGCCAACATCAACCGTCACCGCCGCCAACGACCCGGTCTGCTCCACGACGCCGGCGACCTTGCCGGTGAAGCCGACCGGCGCAACCCGCCCGCACCCAGCGCCGAGGACGTCGCCACCGCGCACACGCCGGCACCCTGGGTCGCTGACGTACTCGGACACCTGTCCCCACGCCATCTGCAGGTCGTGGAACTCGTCGACATCGCCGGCCTCACCTACCACGAGGCCGCCGCCGCGCTCGGTATCCCCGCCGGCACCGTGATGAGCCGCCTCCACCGCGCCCGCCACCGCATGCGCGTCCACCTCGCGCACCACCCCGACTTCCGGAGCGAACACCGATGACACCACGCGACGCGCTCGACATGTTCCGACGCAAAGGCGGTGCCCGCTGCATCGAGATTGGCCGACAGATCCAGACCTACCTCGATGGCGGTCTCGACGCCGCAACAGCCGCGAAGGTCTCCAGCCACCTCGACGCCTGCCGACGCTGCGGACTCACCGCCGATGACTACCGACGCCTCAAGCTCGCACTCGCCGAAACCTCCGCCCCGATGCCCGCCGAGCCGCTGCAACGACTGCAAGCCCTCGCCACCGACCTCGCCTCCGGCGACACCTCGCCGCCGTGACCATCGCCGAGCCATTCGCGTCGCGCTGGAAACGGCGCGCCCGCACCATCCCGATGATGCTCACCGTCACCGTCGTGATGAGGTAGACCCGCGCGGGCTCGGTCGGGTCGAAGCCGTAGTTGGCGCAGTGTGGACAGGCGCCGCTGCCTTGTTGGACGACGGTGAGCAGCGGGGCGACCTCGCGGCTACAGATGAGGCAACGGCACCGCCATCGGTGAAGAGCACCCGGGTAGGTCTCCAACGGTTCCGCTCCGGCCGTGCGCATCATCGCGACGGCTTGCTCGGCGGGGAGCCGCTGCGCGTTGGCCCGCGACTGGTTAGCACAGGCTGGGCAGCCGCCCTTCCCGCGACGACCGGTAGCGGTCGCCAGCGACGGGGCTGACTCACCATCCGCACGTGACACATCGACACTGCCATGGCTGGCTGTTCTTGCCCGGGTACGGAACTAGGGGCTGTGTGCCGGCGACGACCATTCTCGCCTCGGCTTCGGACGGGTCAAGCTTGACCCGAGCGCAATACGCGCACGGGAATCCACCGCGAGCAACAACCATGTGGGACGTGTGGATCTCGCGGTCACAGTTCAGGCAACGGGCTCGCCACTTGGGCCGCGACCCTGGGTAGGGCTCAAGTGGCTCGGCTCCGGCAGCGCCAGCAGCGCCTCGGCTTCGCTCGCGTACACCCGGGCCCGCGAGCAGGGTCCGTGCCCCGTTCGGCTGGAGCGGCGGGCCTGAGTGAGCCTCGCGACACACGAGCGAGAGGACCGCGGCGCTGTGGCCGCGGTTCAGGGCTACCGGCGAATGATCGACACTTCCGGCAACTCGAAACAGGAGATGCGAAACGCGACGAACGAACCCTTTCGGTCCGTCGATGCCCACCCGGCCGGATGCCGAGAGACCGAGTGCCTCCGCCGATGACCGCGCCAGCGCAAGCGATGGTGCGCGCGGCTCGTCGGGCGTGCCGCGCCGCTCGGTCTTGCATGTTGGCCAACACAGATCAGTCGGCAGTCGGGATAGTCAGGATGAACCGTGCGCCGCCGGTGGGGGCTTCGGCGACGTGCACGTGGCCTCGGTGTCGAGTGGCGATGTCGCTGACGATGGCCAGTCCTAGGCCTACGCCGCCGCCGGTTCGGCTGCGTGCTTCGTCGAGTCGGGTGAAGCGCTCGAAAATCCGCTGGCGGTCCGGTGGCGGGATGCCGGTGCCGTCGTCGTCGATGACGACTTGGCAGAACCCGTCGCTCGTCGAGGTTGAGATGGCGACGAGCGTGCGTGCGTGGCGTTCGGCGTTGTCGAGGAGGTTGCGGACGGCTCGGTCCAGCTCGCGGCCGTCTCCGAGGACGTGGGCCGGGCCGACACCGGTGGTGTCGATGGTCAAGGTCGACCGAGCGCGGAGCTCGCGTGCGGCGTTGAGGGCGATGTCGTCGAGGTCGACCTCGACGGGTGCGACGCGATCATGAGGGCTCTGAGCGAGGTAGAGCAGGTCGTGGATTAGCTGTTGGAGGTCGGTGGCGTCGTCGAGCACCCGTCGAAGCGTGGTCGGGGCGGGCTCGTTGGCGGGGTGGGCGATCGCGACCTCGAGATCGGTGAGCATGCGGGTGAGCGGGGTGCGCAGCTCGTGGGATGCGTCGTCGACGAACTGTTGTTGGCGAGCGGTCGCCGATTCGACCCGGTTGAGCATGTTGTTCATGGTGTGGGCGAGCTCGGCGATCTCGTCGTCGGTCTGTGGTACAGGTACTCGACGGTGCAGGTCAGTACCGCGGATCTCTTGGACCTCTTGCTGGATCGCGGCGACCGGTCGCAGGGTGCGCCCGGTGAGCCACCAGGCGAGCAGGCCGAGCAGCAGGGCGAGGATCGGCGAGGCCACCGCGAGGGTGACGATGAGGATCCGCACGCTGTCGGAGACGTCGTCGAGGTTCTTGCCGACGACAAGGATGCGCGTGCTCGGTCCGCCCGCCACTGGTCGCATGAGGATCCGGTAGTGGCCGGCAGGTCGATGGAGTGTCGCCGTCGTGACGCGGGAGATCTGGAGATCACGGGTTCGCACGAGCACTGCGGCGATCTGGGTCGCGTTGGGCGACGCGGCGATGATGCGTCCGCTGGGGTCGAGGAGCTGCGCGAACGAGTCTTCGCGGTCGCCCTCGCCTGGCAGCGCGGTCGCGTTGGGATCGACCGTGACGAGGTTGTCGGCGCGCTGGCGGAGGGCCTCGTCGATGCCGGCGATGAGTGCGCGTCGTTGGATGGTGATGACGGCGATCGAGGAGACGGCGAGCATCACTATCGTGACGGCGGTCGAGGCTGTCGTGAGGCGGGCGCGGATGGTCGGCCGGGGTCTTCTCAGGTGCATGCGGGTCATGTCCCGTCTGCGAGTCGGTAGCCAGCACCGCGGACCGTCTGGATCATGGCGGTGGGGAAGGGTTCGTCGATCTTGCGGCGCAGCCGTCCGATGTAGACCTCGACGATGTTGGGGTCGCCGTCGAAGTCGTAGTCCCAGACCCCGTCGAGGATCTCGAACTTCGCCAGCACGGTCCCGGCGTGGCGGGCCAGGTACTCGAGCACGGAGAACTCTCGACTGGTGAGCGCGATCTCGGTGCCGGCCCGCCAGCACCGTCGGCGCGCGGAGTCGACCCTGAGCTCGGCGACGGTCAAGTCCCCGGGGGTGGCGGTGGCCGGTCGGCGCAGCAGGGCCCGTACGTGGGAGACCAGCACGGGGAACGAGAACGGTTTGGTGAGGTAGGCGTCGGCTCCGGTGTCGAGTGCTTCGCTCTCGTCGAGCTTGCCGTTCTTGGCGGTGAGGACGAGGATAGGCGTCCAGTTGCCCGCTTCGCGGAGCTCGCGACAGATCTGGAAGCCGTTCTTTCCTGGGAGCAGCAGGTCGAGGATCACCAGGTCGTAGTGCTGCTCCGTCGCACGCCAGAGGCCGTCGAGCCCGTCGAGGGCGACGTCGGTCGTGAACCCCTCGGCTTCGAGGCCGCGCCGCACGGCGGCGGCGATCCTCGTATCGTCCTCGACGATGAGGATCTTCACTCTTCGTCTCTGAGCAGTTCGGTCGCGCGGAGGCGGTTGACGAGGGAGGAGGCGGCCACCGAGGTGACTGCGGTGGCCGCCAGGATCGAACCGACCACGGCGAGGATCGAGCCCGGGTCGATGTGGAACGGTGGGGCGAGCACGAAGACGGGTCGGAGCACGTTCACGAAGTACACGGCCATCACGATTCCCACGATGACACCACAGATGCAGCCGCCGACGGCAACGGTGGCAGCTTCGGCGGAGATGAGGCCCCGGATCGCTCGTGGGGCCATGCCCTGGGCTCGGAGGGTGACGTACTCGCGTCGTCGCTGGAGGAGAAGGCCGAACACGAAGATGGCGACGGCGACGGTCCCCATGGCGAGCGCGTAACCAGAGTCGAGGTCGAGCAGGCCGCGGATGTTCAGCGCGGCGAGGCTCGACTGGTCTTTCGCGAGGGCGGTGGCCCGCGTATCGATCTGGAGACCGCCGCTCGCTCCGGGTCCGGCTCGCACTGCGTTGACTGCTCGCGCGAGACCGGCTTCGGATTGGTCGGTGGTGCGGGCGAGGAACAGGTCGGGTGAGCTCGAGGGGACGACCGCATCGTGACGGCTGATGTTCATCAGTGCGTCGGCGCCGTCGGGGAAGCCAGGGAGCCGCTCGAACAGCCCGACGAGGTGCATCTTGGTTTCGGTCTGCGCGTTGGTGGCGCGGGCGAGGAGCACGCGGATCGGGTCACCGACGCGTGCTTGCAGGAAGTCGGCCATGTGGACGCTCAGCAGGATCGCCGTCGGGTCGTCGCGGATGAGGTCGAGTGCGGCGGAGGCCGATGATGAGGGGAAGTGGGAGTCGTCGAGCGGTGCGACCCGCCGGTACGCGGTCGGGTCGACTGCGGCGAGGCTCGAGAGTTCCTCGGTGCGGCGGCTGCGCAGGACGACGTTGTGCACGCGGTACACGACGGGCGTCACCGACTCGATGCCTCCCACGACGAAGCCGGAGGAGTCGTCAGCTCTGTAGACGTGCTCGCTGTCCGGTCTCGGTGTGATGCGCAGGTCCGAACCCACGACGAAGCGGGCATCGGCCACCTTCGCTGCGTTGTAGGAGGCGGTGAACAGCGAGAGGCTGGTTCCGAGGGCGACGATGAGCGTGACGACGACAGCCCCGTCGGTGACGGCCCATGACCGTCGGCGGATGCTCAGCCGGTACAGGGTGCGCACGGTCCGGTCGAAGGACACTCGCGACGTCCTGCGCCGCCCCCGCAGGAGCCGCCCGAAACCGCGAGCGGCGAGCAGGCTGCCGCCGATCCACGCGCCGATCGGCAAGAGGAGCAGAACGAGAGGCAGATCGACCGCACGGCCCTCGTACACCGATCCGGGGGTTCCGTCGAACGCCGACCTGGCGACCGCCGTCACGGTCGCCGCGCTCAGGATGAGCACGGCGACGACGTCGAGCCCGAGGCGTCGCCACACCGGTGGCGTCTCGGACAAACGGGCACGGTCCTGGTTGATCTGGCGATCGATCGACCGACGTCCCGTTATGTACAGGGCGGCGCCGGTCGCCAACAGCCCACCGACGGTGCCAACGACACCAGAGATCGCCAGGCTCCGCGTCGTGGCGCGCCTGAGCGTCGCATTCCCGATCACCGCCGCGGCCGAGAGATAACCGATCGACACCCCGACAAGCGCGCCAGCCCCGGTGATCGCGCCGACCCGGAGGGTCAGCATCGACAGGAGGTGACGGCGGCTTGCGCCCCGGATCCGCAAGGTCGCCTGCTCGCGACGCTGCGCAGCGGCGAGCACGTTCCCGGCGTACGCGGCAAGGATCCCGGCGAGCAACCCCCCAGGAACACCGAGATACACGAACAGGCGCTTGGCCGCCGCGGCGTCGTCGCGGGCCACGGCGAGCGTGTTCGAGATGTTGTCGACGAGGTAGTCCTGGTGGCCGGCCACCGCGGTGACCGCGGCCCCGATCTGTTGCGTCTCGGTGAGCGCGACCCCCGGTTCGGCGTTCAGCAGTTCGCGAGTGACGCCGATGTCGACCTCGTTGGTCGGCGGGCTCTTCAACCGCTCGCCCCGCCCGGTCGCCGCCCGTTCGAACGCCGCCACCACGTCGGTCGAGAAGCGCTGCTGGTCGAGCACGATCGCGCTCGGCACGTACACGAAGGTCTCGAAGTCGGCACCCTTGCGGCTCGCGAACAACGAGCGCGCCCTCGTGAGGTCGACGATCCCGCTGATGCGCGCCTCGAGTTGGGTGCCGTCGGGAAGTCGGAGCCTCACCGCGTCCCCGACACCGATCTGCAGCGACGCGGCCGCTTCGGCGCTGATCAGTGCCTGACCTGGCTGCTGGGTTCCGACGACCAGGCGGATGGTGGTGTCCCGCTGGGTGTAGCTGGGGTCGAACCCGAACAGCCGCACCCCGCCGGGATCGGTCCGATCGCCGGAGGCCAGCGATCCTGGGGAAAGGTCGGTGAACGACAGCGGCTCCGCGAAGGCGACGCCGGGAACGGCCTTGATCGCCGACGCCAGCTCGGCCAGCGGCACCGACTGGGGAACGTTGGCATCGGTCGGCGCGAGCGATTCACGGGTGGAGAAGGTGGAGTGAACGGAGGTGACGGACGGGTCGAGGTCCGTCGAAGCGGTCGCGTCGTAGTGCATCGTTCGCGTGACGCCGGCGGGAACGGTACCCAGGTTGAACCCGGCGCGGGCCGGACCGTTGGCGAAGGGGTTCTCCTCTGAGTGATCGATCGGTGCAGCGTCGATGGTGGCCGACCGGGGGACGTAGTCGAGGCCCGCTGGTAGCAGGGAACGCACGATGACCTCGTTCGCGGGTAGGCGCCCGAGGTTGCGGATCTCGAGCGAGACCCGGACCTTGTCGCCCGATCGGATCTGGCCGTCACGGTCGAGGCGCTGGGCCAGCCGGATGTCCTCGCCGACAGGGGCAGTCAAGACGCGCTGCATGTCGATCGGCAACGGGGCAACGGCTCGTTGTGTCATCGACGCCGACAGGCCATCGACGAAGAACAAGACGGCGCAGGAGAGACCGACGCCGAGGGATACGCCCACCATCGTCGACAGGGTGCGACGAGGGTTGCGGACGAGGTCGGCCCACACGTACCTACCCAGCATGGGAGGCCTCGCTGTCCTCGACGACGGACCCGTCGCGGAGCCGCACCGTTCGCTGCATCAGCCGTGCGACCTCGGGATCGTGCGTGACCAGGACCAGTGTTGCGCCGAGGTCTCGGTGCAGGTCGACGAGCAGCCGAACGACCCCATTGGCGTTGGCCTCGTCGAGGGCTCCGGTTGGTTCGTCGGCCAGGATCACCGCCGGCTCGTGGACCACTGCGCGAGCGACGGCGGCGCGCTGGCGTTGACCCCCCGACAGCTCGTCAGGGAGCCGATCCCCGAGGTCGCCGAGCCCGAGACGGTCGAGGAGCTCGCGGACTCGGCCGTTCGCCTTCACGTCGCCGGCTCGTCGGGTGCCATGCGCGCACAACGAGAGCTGGAGCATGATGTTCTCCGCGACCGTGAGGAACGGCAGCAGGTTGTCGGCCTGGTAGACAACCCCGATCGACGACTTGCGGAACGCCGCTCGCGCCTGTTCGGTCAGTGCGGTGATCTCCGTCTCACCGATCGTCACCGACCCCTCGGTCGGCGACGCCAGCCCGGCGAGGAGGCCGAGCAGGGTCGACTTCCCGCAGCCGCTCGGCCCAGTCACGGCCACACTCGCCCCACCGGCAACCGACAGGGCCCTGCAGTCGAGAGCGCGAACGGTGGCGTCGCCGATGCGGTGATCAACGACCAGCCCCGAAGCTCGGATCGAGTTGCCCGCCTTCACCGGGCCACCACCTTGTGGTCCTGCAGCGCCAGACGTCGCCCGGCCCGGTCGGCCAGGTCGAAGTCGTGGGTGACGAACAGCACCGCCATGTCGGCGTCGAAGACCGCGTCGACCACCCGACCAGCCGTCGTCGCGTCGAGCTGGGCGACCATCTCGTCGGCCAGCAGCAGCGGCGGCTCGTTGGCCAACGCGACGGCGAGCGCCACCCGCTGCACCTCCCCACCCGACAGCTGGCGTGGCCGGTGATGGCGGCGGTGAACGACTCCCATCTGATCGAGCAACGCGTCCGCTGTCGCCGATGACGGCCGCCGCCGGGCGAAGCCGAGCGCCAGCTCGACGTTCTCCCGGGCCGAAAGAAACGGGATGAGGTTGTCGGACTGGA
Source organism: Actinomycetota bacterium (assembly GCA_043759015.1). GTDB lineage: Bacteria > Actinomycetota > Acidimicrobiia > Acidimicrobiales > Ilumatobacteraceae > UBA668. The sequence goes on along the minus strand of JAYVMH010000078.1, from coordinate 8,782 downwards.
GCGCGATCCCGACGCCCCGAGCGCGCAGGGCCGCCCGCCCGGTGTCGTCGAGCCCGGCCAGCGCGACACCGTCGATCTCGACCATCCCGGCGTCGGGACGCAACAGCCCCGCGATCAGGGACAGCAGGGTCGACTTCCCGCTCCCCGACGGGCCCACCAGGCTCACCTTCTCGCCCGCCTCGATCGTCAAGTCGACACCCTCGAGGACCACGGTGCGACCCGTCGAGGACTCATAGGACTTCGCCACACCTTCGAGGCGGACCGCCGGGGCCGCCATCACGGCCGCCGGGTGGCAAGCGGGGCCGAGCCGTACACGCCCGGCGATGTCGTGCGGGCATGCGCGCCGAGGTCGAGCACGACCTGGCTCGCCTCTGCAAGCCCCGGCGGGCTCAACTCGACCACGTTGATCAACTGGAAGGTGTCCTGGTGCAGGCTCGCCCCATGGGGCACGTTGTCGATGATCCCAACCCCAGGGGCGTAGTACTTCAGCTCGTTGTCGATCGCTCCGAACTCGCCCTCGCGGATGACCAGCACATTGTCGAAGCACCCGAACTTCACGCATCGGTGCACCCCGACCTCAGCCGGCTCCCCCACCGACCCGGCCGATCCCTTCTCGGTCGCCGCGATGAACCACCGTGGCGTGGTCATGTCGATGTAACCGGGGAGGAGGACGCCCGCGTTCCCACCTGTCGCGGCGCCAAGCCACGCGTCCTCGGCATTCGTGTATACGCCACCTTCGTAGCTCTCGGTGTAGCCGCCGAGGAGCCACACGTTGCCGTCCCTGTCGAGCGCGAACCAGTCGAACCCGACCTGGGCGATCTCGCCCGAATCGCTCGACTGATCGAGCATGGCAACGACCGTGACACCGTCGATGACGCGGACCACGTCGGTCATCGTGCTGATCACCTGGTGCGGAACCTTGCGGTGGCCCACCTCAGTCGTGCCGGCCCGCACCCACTGCGTGCCCGGCCGCAGCGGATGGAACTGGTTCGTGCTCGTCGTCGGATCAACGAACTTGACGGCGTCGAACACGAACCGGGTCGGCTCCACCGCGCCGGCGCCGCCGGGCTTCGCCGCTCCGCCGGCGCCTGAGCCGGCGCGACACGCGGAGAACACGAACATCGCGGCGACCAGCAGGCCGAGCAAACGACGACCGCTCCCAGCAACGAGTGACCTGAGCATGAGAAGTCCCTCCCGAAGTCGTCGACCGGAACCGGACGCCGCCCGACGCGACAAGCGCCTCGTTCCTGCCAGTTGTACACGTCCGGTCCTGAACGCGACCTGAATGAGTTGAGACTCGCTCAGAGGGCTCTCGCGACCCGACATCGAGCTCGTCAACCGGCGCGCCCCAGGTCAGCAGGTCGAATTGCATCGGGAATCTGAGGAAGGCGGGCGAAAGCGACGAGCACACCTTGTCCATCGCTTTCGCCGCCTGTCGAGAGTCGCCCTACGTCTCGGACGCCCGGCAGACATCGCCGGCGCTCATCGAGGCCGTCACCTGCGTTCGTGACGCCAAGCACAACGTCATCACTCGATCCGGTTCGGCGCGGCTCGCGTACTGCGGCGGCGCCGTCGCGGTATCTATCGGGCTCGTAAGGTCGCGAGGCCGTCACCAGACAGTCGGTCGAGTGCCGATCGACGGCCAGCAACCGCGAGCAGCAGCTGCTGGGCGGGTCCCTCGACAGTGGGTCCGGAGCCGGTCGACCACTCGGTGTCGGTCGCTCGCAACGTCAACCCGGCGATGCGCTTCTTGGATCCGAACACCGGTTGGACATTCTTGAGGTGGTCGAGAGCGGCGATGTAGTCGTCGACCGGGAGAATGAACGGTGTGCCGACCCCCTCGGAGATGTCCGACGAGTGCACGACAAGCTCGGTCAAGACGCCAGGGAGTTTGAGGCCGGGCGGCATGAGATGCGAACCGGCCGAGGCTCGGGTCTTGGTCGCAATGTCAGCAGTGGACATGTCGGCCGTCAAGTTCGTCACGAACCTGGCGTTCATCTTGTCCAGGTTGAACCCCGAACGAAGGAAGGACCGGAACACCTGTCCCTTCGACATGGTAGGAACGACGAGCATGTGCGCGGCGGCATCCTTCACGGTCCAGCCAGCACAGAGCGACGATCTGTTCCAGTCGTCCACAGACAGCCCGGCGAGATAGTCGCCCAGGGCTTCACGGCCATTCTTGATGCTTGTCCACGTGTCCATCGGGTCGTCCAATCCCCTCGAACTCCGTCAAAGACTACAACGAACGAAGACTCCGAAATCGACAGCTCATCCGGCTCGGCCGCCCCCGGCGTGGTCGAGGCGCAGCCCGGCACCACCCGCCCCCCAACCGCACGCCAGCGCCACGATCGTCGCCCCGACCACCGACACGCCGAGCCCCGACCCCGACCGAGAACCCCCCGAGCCCCGAGCTGGCGCTCGATAACACTCACCGCGAGATGCCAACCCGGTCGCACAGTTCATGCGAACCCTGGCGTCGGCGGTGCGCGGAACCCCGCCCGTCTCGCGCGCACCGACAGCGGTCGTGAGCGAAGTCCGACAGCAGAGGCCGAGCGCGCCTGGATCCGGCACGGAACGCGACCGCACCGGGTGTGGTGCGATCAGATCGATGGTCAGCATCCGGCGAAGTCGGGGCCGTCGTGAGCCGAGCCGGACGCTCGGCGAGCCTGCTCCCGGTTGGCTCGCGAGTCCTTCGACGAGTTGTCCGGCGTCGTCGCCGTGACCTGGTGGCGCCACGAGGCCGGACCGCGGTGCGGCGGAGCTCTGGCGGGTTCGGGCTGTCTGGCGTGGGGTGCAGATCACGAGCGGGATGTCGCGGTCGGTCTTGGTCTGATGGTTTGCGTGGCCGCGGTAGGTGGCCACGACCTGTGGCCACAGTTCCGTTCTCTCGGCCTCGGTGGCGGTGCGGGTGCTCACTGCCACGGTCGTGCCGTCGACGGTGAGCTCGGCGTCGGGGTGGGCGACCAAGTTGTGGTGGCAGTCGGGGTGACGGTCGTCGCCGCCGTTGGATGCGACCAGGATCCAACGGCCATCGCCGTGCAGCGGTGTCGTCAGCATGATGGTGCGGTGCCGACCGCTGGTGCGGCCGATGGTGTGCAGTTCGACCACCGGCATGGAGCCCAGCCGTCGGCCGACTCGCCCGCCTGACACCGCCAACAAGGTGCGGTGCACGAGGTTCATGCCTATCAGCTGGGAGCCCTTCAGGGTATCGGGCAGGTCCATGACGCCACGGTACGTCCGATCGGCTGCCCTGCCTACCGCGTGGCCTCGATCGAATGTGACGGTCGGCGTACCTCCATGAACTCGCAGCGCGGCGTCAGAACCCGCCATCAACGCGGCGCCCGCACCAGCGCCGTTGTCACGGTCGTGCACACTCGTGGCCGCGTCTTGGGGTCACGAAGCCTTGTAAAGACCAGCTGCCACTACGGCGGCGATGCCCTCGGTCGCGGGAATCACCAGGATGATCTCGTTGTCGGCCCACGGCGCGAACTTCTGGGTGACGAGGTACAGCGTGGTCGGATCGTTGGTCTCCCACACGGCGATCGCCATGCGGCTATCGAGCGACTCGTAGAGGCTCCCGTACCGGAACCCAGCGATACCGATGGAGGTCGCCATGACACGACCTCCCCTGGTGAATGCCGCCGCCGGAAGATCGGGGCGGCGTTCGGGACTGTACGCCTCATTCCACGCACGACCTGACAGCGTTCCCGGCGGGACGAGCGGTCATCCCCACCGCCGACGCCGCCCGAGCACATGGGCGACCAGGCGTGACACACCCCGCCGTGGAGGGCCGCCGCATCGACACCCGCGCACCATCCCACTGTTGATGCGACCGTCGATGTTGACCGGCTCGCGTACCGGCATCGGGGGTGCGTCAACCTGTGTCCGGCCGACGCGGTGTTGAACCTGCCCGCCGAGCGTCACTCCCATGGTCTGCGCCGTCTGGCCGCGATCGAGTCCGCCCGGGGATCGTTCGACGCCGCCACCGAGGCCATCGAAGGCCACACCGGGTGGTGGTCGGCGAACGCCAGGTGAGGCCGAACGGCGAGATCCCCACCATCGGCGGGACTGGGTCGTGCTCGTCGATGGCAACAACCACCAACTCGACCGCATCCGAGCCGAGGCCCACACCCGCGACGTCAATGTCGTCATCATCATCGACCTCATCCACGTCCTCGAGTACCTGTGGGGGGCGGTGTGGTGCTTCTTCGACGAGGGCGACCCCGCCGCCGAGACCTGGGTCCGCACCAAGGCACTGGCCGTGCTCGAAGGCAACGCGCTGCACGTCGCCGCTGGCATCCGGCGCTGGGCCACCACACTCCGGCTCCCCCTGTTCAAACGCGACAAAGCCGACGCCTGCGCCACCTACCTCACGAACAAGGCCCCCCACCTCGACTACCCCACCGCCGTCGCCAAGGGCTGGCCCATCGCCACCGGCGTCATCGAAGGAACCTGCCGCTACCTCGTCGCCGACCGCATGGACATCACCGGCGCCCGCTGGAGCGTCAACGGCGCCGAAGCCATCCTCAAACTACGAGCCCTCCGCGCCAACGGCGACCTCGACACCTACTGGCAATACCACCTCAACCAAGAACGACAACGCATCCACCAATCCCGCTACACCAACAGCCTCATCCCCGCCGCCGCGTAGTCCCTCCAGAAGAGCCGCACCCTGTTGATTTCGTCCCACAACCCAGCGCCAGGTGGGCCTCGGCGGCGATGTCGGCGGCCAGTTCGTCGAGTCGAAGCCGTCACCCCACGGGGCGATGGTGGTGGCGGCAGCGGCGAGGGGTGGTCCCATGCTCCTGGCGCACGACACCGCGGCTGGATCTGTGCAGGAACTCGCGGAGACGGCGATGCCCCAGGCGGCGAACAGGCCCTGTTCGCGGCGAGGAGGGCGATTACAGTTCGGGTCTGATGACCGAGACGAAACCGGGGGACTGTCGGTGACTTCAGAGATGTTCTCGGAGACCTCAGCGCGAAGCCGCGCCCTGTCCGCAGCGCTCGAACCGGTGATCGGTTCGGTGTATTTCGCACCGGAGGCGCACGCCGCGTATGAAGCGCTGGGCTTCGGTGGGAGCCCGGGGAGGCTTACCGGGGACGGCTGGGCTGTGGACCATTGGGGCGGGGTGGCGATGCCTGATGGGGTCGCCTACTTCGCCAGCCGGGGCGCGATCCTCGGCCAGGTCCGTGGTGAGGTTGTCGCCGCTGCGTTCGGCGTGTTCAACCCGGTCGTGGTTGTTGCGGCCGTCGCTCGCGGTTGGGAGATCGCCGATGCGGACAGTGTCGTCGATGCACGCACGCGGGGTGCGGTGGCACAGCTGGAGCGGATCCTGGGCGTTGCGCCCGCCGGGATCGAACGGGTCGTCGAGCTGCTCGGGCGGGCGGTCGCTCCGTTGACGGTCGCGGGTCACCCGATGTTCGCTGGGCTGCTCGGGCTGACGATGCCCGCCGGGATCGTCGGGCGCATGTGGCGTCTCGGCGACGAGCTGCGCGAATACCGCGGTGACGCCCACATCGCCGCGGCCGTCGCGGCCGGCCTGGACGGTTGCCAGTTGCAGGTGCTCACCGAACGGTACGCTGGGATGCCGGCGCGCAGCTACGCAGCGGGACGAGGTTGGGACGAGGGGCAGCTCGGGTCGGCCGAGGCCGATCTGCAGGCTCGCGGTCTGCTCGACGGTGAGGCGGTGACCAGCGCCGGACGCGAGGTGCGCGAGGCGGTGGAGTCGGCGACGGACGAGGCGTGTGCGTCGATGACCGATGCGCTCGGTGTCGATCTGATCGAGCTCGTCGCGCGGCTGCAGTCGTGGGGCGCCGCCGTTCGTGAGGCGCACGGGTACTACCCCTCGTCCCCTCAGGAAGCCGTGCTGTCGCCTGGGGTCGATGTGTGGATGTCGCGCAACGGGCTGCGTCCGTTCGGTGCCACAGACGCCGCCGGCTGACCGTTCCGAGACGCCCGGTCCGCTGCTGGCCGCCGCGGTCCGGACGCCACACCCACGAGCTGCCATTGGCAATCGGAGGAGATCGAGATGTCATCAACCACACCGGCCGCGCCGGGAACCGACTCGCACGACGTGAGCGCGTGGGCCAGACGGTTGCGCGCCGCGGTCGAGCCGATCGCTGGGATCGTCTACTTCGCCCCGGAGATCCACACCGAGTTCGAGGCGTTGGGCTTCGGACCTGGCGTCGGTGGAGACGGCTACCTCACCCTCGCCGAGGTGTCCGGCTACTACTGCAGTCGGGCCGGGTGTATGGGGCAGGTGCCCGGTGAGGTGGCGGTCGCCGCGTTCGGGGTGTTCAACCCGAAGTTGATGGTTCCGGCAGTGGTGCGCGGCTGGTCGATCGCCGGCGTCGACGACGTCCTCGCGGCGCGAGAGCGCGGCGCGACCGCCGCGTTGCAACGGATCGTGGGGGAACCCGACGGGCTTGGGCGGGCCACCGAGCTGCTCGCGCAGGCCGCGGCGGGCGGGTGCGCGGCCGGTCGGTTCCTGTACGCCGGCCTGCGTTCGCTGCCCGTGCCGACCACACCGTGGGGCGCGGCGTGGCGACATGCCGACTGCGTCCGCGAACATCGCGGCGACTCGCACATCGCCGCGTGGATCGCCGCCGGGCTCGACCCCGTCGAGGCCGGGTTGCTGACCGAGGCGTACTACGCGATGCCGACCAAGCGCTACCACAGCGGGCGCGGATGGACGCCGAACGACCTCGACGCCGGCCTCGGGCGGCTTCGCGCTGGCGGTCTGATCGAGGGTGACCCGGTCACCTTGACCGAACGCGGCCGGGCCACGCGCGAGGCGATCGAGGTCTCGACCGACATCCAGCAGCGGCCCATCCTCGACGCGATCGGAGACGATCTCGAGGAGCTGCTGACCCTGATCGAGCCGTGGGGCGCGGCGATCTACGCGAGCGGGACCTACCCGACATCGATCGAGCAACTGCCGCCCGAGTGGGGTCGGATGAGCGACCCGGCGGACTGAACACCAGCCCTGCCCGAGTCGGCGCAGGCACGTTCGAGCAGGGTTCGGGCGCTCGCAGGTGGCGCTGCGTACGATGTCTGCGATCCGTTCGGCAACGAGCGGTCTCGGTGATCACGCCGTTGCAACGCGTGACCCCAGTGGGGATGTGCCGAGGTCAGCCTCGCCCTTCAGTCGAGCGAGCATCGGACGCAGATCTGGGTAAGAGCCCGCGATCAGATGCAGGTGCCGTCGACGAACAAGTTGCCGCCGGCGCCCTACGAGCACAGGTCGACCGTGAAGTTCCACTCATCGTCGTGGAGATCGACGATCATCCCGGCAGGGGCGCGGGCGACGTTGAACACTACGTGCACGCCGCCGGAGTGCTCGCTGGCGGCGGCGACGAGCGCTTCGATGCCCGCTCGACGGTGGTGTCGTAGTGGCGGCCGGCGAATCGTTCTCGAGCTCTGCGCTGAGGCGTCGATGTCGACGGTGTTCACGTCACCGCCGACCACTGACGCACCCTCGGCGACCAGCCGAGAGGCAGTTGCACGACCGATTCGTGGCGCCGCGCTGGTGACGACGGCGACCTTGTCGCGCTAACCCTGATATCCCGAAGCGCAGCGGCGGTTGCGTCGCAGCCGTACCGTTCCAAGCGATGGTCGAGGTCATGAATCGTTTCTCGGTGTCGATGTCCGGGTGTAGGCAGGGTCTCACTCATTGTCGGGTAGCCGGCAGCAGCCCGAGGGCTTCGGGTCGTGACGCCTCGACCGAAGGCGGATCCGCCTCCAACCCGAGCCCACGAAGCGACGCGTCCCGCAGCTCGCCATCGGCGCGAACCACCGACATGCTCACGTCCGAAGTCTCCCATGACGAGGCGCTCGCGGTGCTTCTCGCTGTCATCCCAGGGCTTGGCAGGCGGTCTCTCTACGGCCTGGCGCTGCGTCGGCGACCGCCTGCACCCGCGGCGACGAGATCTACGCAGTGTCGTGATCGCTGTACGGGCGGGCCAGTGCCTGTCGCACCACGGCGTTGCCGTCCACCGCGCGTTGGTGGGCGGGCTCGGCCAGCAGGTGGTAGCCGCGCACCTTGGCGGAGGGCGCATCGGCGTCGGACGCGGCACGGGCGAGCAGCTCGCTGATCGGCGTCGTGAGGTCGTGTCCATGGATCTCGAGCTTGCCGCCGCCGCCTTGGGTGTTGGCGCCGAGCGAGTTGCGCTCGTTGGCGAGCGTCGTGAGGGTCACGCGCCATCCGTCGTTCACCTCGCCCACCACGTCGACGCCGGCGACGACGGCGGCCGTGAGGAACACCTCGTTGAAGTGTGCCCGGCCCGTCATGTCCCGCAGCCGACGCACCTCGACGCCCGCCTGGTGCATGTCGATCACGAAGCAGGTGATGCCGCGATGCTCGGGCGGACGGCATTGCATCGCCGGCACCGATAGCTGCGGACGCGTTCACTGCGACGACGAGGAACTGTGCCTCGCCACGGGCACGTCGCCGACCGGGCACACGCGCGCCGCTGATCTCGACAGGGCTATGTTTGCGCCCGTTCGAGCGGGCGCTCGCCACCGATCGGAGCGATGTCGTGGGACTACAGGATGAACTGCCCGGAACGTTCGAACTGGTATCGCTGGAGACTCGACGTTCCGACGGCGCGACCACCCGTCCTTTCGGCGACCACCCGATCGGGATGTTCGTGTTCGACCGGGCCGGCCGATTCTCCGTCCAGCTGACTGACAACCTCCCGACCCCGAACGAGGGCGGCTACGTGGCGATGTTCGGGAGCTACGTCGTCGACGAGCGGCAACGCACCTTTACCGCGACGCCGC
>JAYVMH010000077.1:0-9020 GCA_043759015.1 Actinomycetota bacterium | reverse complement strand
GCCTCGGGATCCCGGTCCGGTTACGGCGCACGTTGACGAACACGAACTGCATCGAGTCGATGATCTCGATCTGTCGCACGACGACCGGTCGCGTGAAGAACTGGCGCGACGCCAACATGAGGAAACGCTGGATCGCCGCCGGGATGCTCGAAGCTGAACGATCCTTCCGTCGGGTGAAGGGCCACGCCGACATGCCCACCCTCGCCGCCGCCATCCATACCGAGATCACCCGTTCCACCACGACGACAAGCGACACCAGCCGTGCCGTCGCGTAACGGCTACGTAACGGCGTCCTGCCCAGTGTGCGACACCCCACTCCCTGCGGGCCGAGCACGCATCACGTGTTCCGACGCTTGCCGCCAAGCCCTGTGGCGTCGCCGCCACCAACCCGCCCCCACACCCACACCGATCGTGCCGCCAGCCGGGCAACGCCGCGCCGTCACCGTCTACGAGTGCCCCGACTGCGACACCCGGCAACTCGGCGAGCAACGCTGCACCGACTGCGGCATCTTCATGACCCGGCTCGGAATCGGAGGACTCTGCCCCTGCTCGACGAACCCATCACCCACGAAGAACTCGCCCGATGACCAACCCACCACCACCTACCATCACAACCACCTGAACACCCGGGATCACCACCGGACTTCAACAAAGCTCGGGACATCCTCGCTCGCGACGTCGTGGGACGTTATCGGGCGCGTCGTGCGGCGCCTTTGGCCTACGAGGGACGCGTGCGGCCCACCGGTAGGCGCGGGGGTTGTAGACGGACCGGAGCACACCGGTCGCCGTCCTCACACAGAGTGCACCGTTCGCGGCCAGATCGCCCACGACGACGGCGTCACCTTGGGGTCGAGGGCCGTTCTGCGGCGGTACCCCCGCTGACCGTCGCGCTGCCTGGTGTCGCGCATCCAGTTGGTTGATGAGCGGACGAGGGGGTGGCCGGTCTCGTCAGTGCGACGCCGGTCGTCGTTGACGCAGCTCGTGGCAGATGGACGAGCACAGCCGCAAGGATCCAGACGGTGGACACGCTGAAGCGCGATGACCTCCTTGTCCTTCTTCGTGGCGAGTCGTTGGCGGTGCAAGCATCGGCGTCCGGGAAGGGCGCGCGCCAGGCCGCGGTCGTGGGCATGGTGGTGACCGACAACTTCGGGGTCTTCTTCGACACCGTTGATGACAGCCGCAATACCCCGAATCTTCGCGTCAACCCCAAGATCGTGTTGCTGATCCGAGGCATGACGTGGGGCCACGAACGTACCGTGTGCAGTACGAAGGTCTTGCTGACGAACCCAGCGGCAGCGAGCTCGAACGCCTGCAGGAGCTCCTACTTCGTCCGGTGTGCGCGCACGGGCGGGAACGACAGGCGTGGCCCGGCCTGATCTATGTGTGGTCGCGACCGACCTGGATCTGCTACAGCGACTCCAACAGGGATCCGCCCCTGATCGTCGAGTTCGACTTCCCTGCATCAGGGACCAGGCCGTGACCGAACCGCCGAGGCGTTCGATCGTTCATCCCCACGCCGTTGTCACGCGGTGTGACGGCCCGAGTCGAAGAGGAACGGACCGAAGCGACGGGTGGTCGCGACGTCGGTCCGGAGCGCCGCGGCAGTTCGTGTCCGTTCTGATACTGGGTTCTGGCTCGCTCAGCCGACGGGCGTGATGGCCGCGAAGTCCGGGTAGCCGTTGGCGGCCTGGTCGCGCATGCGGGCGACGTAGGCGGCCATCCCGCCCATGAAGAAGTTGACCGACACCGCCTTTCCGTCGACATTCGACCCGTTGATCCAAGAGTCCATCTTCGCGAACAGCGTGCCGTTCGCGATGGTGACGCACTCGTCCATCCAGACATCCTCGGACGCTCTGGTCGGCTCGATCGCCCCCAGGTCGCGGTCGATCACGAACTGGATCGCGTCCGCGATCCAGTTCGCTTGGAACTCGTGGGCAGGGGGTTGGTTCGTGAACGGGCCCATCGGTCCGAAGATCGTGAACAGGTTCGGGAACCCGCTCGTCACCACACCGAGGTGGGCACGCGGTCCAGCCGCCCACTTCTCCCGCAGGGACTCGCCGCCACGACCGATGAAGTCGATCTTCACGTAGTTACCGGTCACCGCGTCGAACCCGGTCGCATAGACCAACACGTCCACGTCGTACTGACCCGTCGATGTCCGGACTCCCGCCGCATTGATCTCGGCGATGGGCTCTTCGCGCAGATCGACAAGTGTGACGTTGTCGCGGTTGAACGTCTCGTAGTACCCGTCGTTGCACAGCGGGCGACGTGCGTACAGGTCGTGCGGCGTGAGTTTGGCGGCAATCGCCGGATCCTTGACGATCTTGGCGATCTTGCGCCGGATGAAGTCGCACGCCGCCTCGTTCGACTCTGGGTCGACCCCGATGTCGGCGAACGTGGCGAACATGAACCGGAACCCACCACCCGTATCCCACGCCTCCTCGAACACGCGATCGCGTTCTTCGGCGGACACGCTCATCCCCGGTACGGCCGACTCCGGAAACCCGAATGCGGTGACCGACTGGATCACACTTTCCCAGTAGTCGCCGTAGCTGGCCGCGATGTCGTTCAGTGACTCCCGCGGGATCGGCGAGTGCCGCGCCGGCACGACGTACTGCGGGCGCCGCTGGAAGACGACGAGTTCCTTCACCTGCGGGGCGACCTCCGTGATGCACTGCACCCCGCTCGAGCCGGTGCCGATCACACCAACGCGCTTGCCGCGCAGGTCGATGCCGTCGAACGGCCAACGTGCGGTGTGATACGACTCACCGGCGAACGAGTCGCGGCCGGCGATGTTGGGCAGGATGTTCGAGGAGAGCAGGCCGAGCCCGGTCACGATGAACTGTGCGGTCAGCTGCTCGCCGCCGCTGGTCGACACCTCCCATTGGCTCGAGGCGTCGTTCCACACGGCGCGCTCGATCTGGGTGTCGAACGTGATGCTCCGGCGGAGGTCGAATCGGTCGGCGACGTGATTGAGATAGGCGAGGATCTCCGGCCCCCGGGGATAGCGCTCGCCCCACTTCCACTCGTCCCACAGGGCGCGGTCGAAGCTGTAGCAGTAGGCTGTGATCTCGGTGTCACAGCGCACACCCGGATAGCGGTTCCAGTACCAGGTGCCGCCCACACCACCAGCGTTGTCGAAAGCGCGCACGTTGAGCCCGGAACCGTTGCGCAACCGGTGCAGCGCGTACAGTCCCGCGAAGCCTGCCCCGATCACGACCACGTCGAGATCAGCGGTCGAGCCCGCCCCGCTCGCTCGTGCCTGCTCAGCCATGTCCAGCCGTCCTTCCCTGTCGCGAGCTCCACAGCCGCCTCAAGACTCGAGCACCATCTTCGGTTGGCCGGTCCCCCGGTTGCTGTCCCAAATCGACACGTTCAGCTGTAGTCGAACGTTGGTGTGAACTCGAACTGGCGGAACTCGTAGTGCGTCTTGAACTGCTTGATCGCCTGGCCGTCGTGGCCGGGGAACAGCATCGCCTCGTTCTCCGTGGCGATGTGCCGGATCTTCTCGATCGACCGATTCCAGCAGCCGGTGTCCCACACCGTCGTCGACCCGATTGCCGGCGGCCCGTAGGTCTCGTGGCGGTACATCGCGTCCGTGGTCAGCATCGCTGTGCCGGAGTGCGGCAAGTCGATCTTGACACCGAGCAGCCCTGGCGTGTGACCGGGCAAGTGCATCAGCGTGACCCCGGGGAGCAGCTCGAGTTCCGAGTCGGTGACCAGCGTCTTCGAGACGTGCTTCATGAACGCGACGTCTTTCTTGTTGAAGAAGTTCGCCTCGTCCGCGTCCATGTTCATCACGTGGTTGTACTCGTCCTCGTGCACGACGACCTCGACCCCGGCGTTCTCGAAGATGCGCGCACCGCCGGAATGGTCTGTGTGCAAGTGGCCGAGGATCAGGTAGCGGAAGTCCTCCGGGCCGAGGCCGAGTTGCTTGAGGCGGGCCGGGAGCTTGTGCTCCGGTAGCACCATGGCGAGGTCGACGCCGTCCTGCCACTCCGGCGGCCATTCGTCGATGCACAGCTCGGACAGGCCGGTCTCGAAGAGGACCCGGCCCTCGGGGTGCTCGATGATGTAGGCCAGCGCCGGGCACCCGTGGCGGATGCCCTGATACTGGGGAGCGTCGAGCAAGGCCGACAGGTCCAGCCCGAAGTTGCCGAGGTTGAGCCCTCGAAGCGTGATGTCCACTGTGCCCCCATGAACGCTGCGGCGCCGCGCGGGTCGCAGCTCCCCTCACGAAGGGTGGCTGCCGTCGGGAACGGTCAGCCGTGCCAATGTGAGACGTCGGTGACTCACTCGGCGCCGAGGCGACCGGCGTCTCACCTTGACACAGCGGCTAGGTTCGGGATGCAGGGAGGATTTCACGGACACAGAGGCGTGAAGTGCGTCGGCCCAGCGACAGGGGGGTGGCCGATCGATGCTCGAGACCCACCAGGTACACCAGGCGCGGACAGAGTGGTTCGAAACGGGGAGACTCCGCGAGCAGACCGTGAAGCACGTGCGACCGGAGATCCTGGCCTCGTGGCGCCGGTCGCGGGCGTTCGGCGCGCAGCCGAACGTCGCGTCTCTCCCGTATCACGAGGATCGCAGCGGCACGAACCGTCTCGTCGACGCGGCCGAGCCCGTGCTGCGTGCTCTCGCCGACAGCCTGGCCGGTCTGCACGCAGGCGTGCTCCTCGCTGACCGCGACGCCAACATCGTCAAGCGATGGGTGGCGGACAGGGCGCTGCTACCGCACCTGGACCGCATCTGCTCCGACGCCGGCTTCGGCGCCGCGGAAGACACTATCGGCACGAACGGCGTCGGCACCGTGGCCGAATCGGGCCGCGCGATGATGGTCGTAGGACCCGAGCACTACGCCGATGCGCTCGTCGGCTTCGCCTGCGTCGGCGTGCCCATCCACAGTCCGACCACGCGGCGGCTCGAGGGCATCATCACGCTGTCGTGTCGCGCCGACGCGGCGAACGCACTCCTGACCCCGCTGATGATGGGCACCGCCGCGGACATCGAACACCGGTTGCTCGAATCGACGTCGTTCGAGGAGCGGCGAATGCTCGACGAGTACCTCGCGGCTCGGCGCTGCCAGAGACTGGTCGCCGCGATCGGCCGCGACATGCTGATCGCCGGCGCTCGTGCCAGCCGCGTGCTCGACGAGCTCGCGGACCGCAACGTGATGTGGGACGCCGTATCCGAGCTCGTGGCCGCGGCCGGCCAGACGTCACGCGTCATGCCGACGACGTCAGGTGAGGAGATCGGTCTCACGTTCACGCCGATACGCGAGTCCGGACGCTTGATCGGCGCGCTCATCGACATCGATGACCACGCCGAGATGCCCTCGTCCCGGCGGCCCCGTTCGTCGACCGGGGTGGGCGTCATACGGCTCCCCGGGGACTCCTCGGGGTGGGTCACGGTGCTCGAAGCCGCCACACGCTTCGCCCGCGATCGGGTGCCGACCGTGCTCACGGGCGAGCAGGGCGTCGGCAAGTACACCCTGGCCCGAAAGATGATCGATTCCGGCGGCGAGCCCGGCTCGGTCACCGAGGTCGACTGCCGTGACCTCTCGACCGACGAGCTCGAACGGCTGACGACCACGCCCCTTGCGGTGGGGAGCACCTTGGTGCTGCGTCGTCTCGACACGATCGATCAACGGTGCGTCGCCGCCATCTCGCGGTGGCTGGAGGTCGAAGCCGGCCAGGACATCTGGATGCTGGGCACGTGTACAACGGCTTCGCCGGCCGCCGAGCAAGCGACCCGAGCGCTGCTCGAACGCTTCCACGCGGTAGCCCTACGACTTCCTGCGTTGAGCGAACGCGCGGGCGACATCCCGGCGATCGTCCGTTCGCTCGTGGCCCGTCACGCGCATGGTCGCCAGGTTGATCTGACAGCCGACGTTGTTCGCGAGCTCGGACGGGCCGAGTGGCCAGGCAATGTGCGACAGCTGGAAGACGTCGTACGCGCCATCGTTGCAGGACGGGTCGGCGAGGTCACGACCGCCGACCTGCCGCTCGAGGTTCGGTCGAGCACCAGTCGACGGCCCCTGCCACCGATCGAACAGCTGGAGCGCACGGCGATCGTCAAGGCGCTCCACGATGCGGGCGGCAACAAAGTGGTCGCCGCCAAGATGATCGGACTGTCCCGCTCCACGATCTACCGCAAGATCCGTGCCTACGGCCTCGAGGATTCGACGTTCTTCTGATCGGACGGGAACCGCTTGATGAGCGCGAGCGTGATCGCGTCGGTGACCCGCACGTCGAGCGGCGCGAGGAGCAGGACGCTGACCGCATCGTCGAAGCGCACGACGGCATCGACCGATCTCTGCTGTAGTCGAACCTGCGCGGCGTAGTCGCCGGGCCCGGGCATCACGAGTCGGGAGTCGACCGCGACCGGCATGAAGAACAGGCTCGATCGCGTTGACGCTCGCCCGACGTTCCGGATCGTTCCTTCGATCTCGAAGGGGCGACCGAGAAGTGAAACGACGTCGTCCACGGCGCCGTCGGCAATGAGCGTCGCGACGACATCACTGGTCACCAGCGAACCGGAGAGCCGTTCGGTCGGAACGTCGAACACCTTGCTAGCCGGAAGGCACGATTGCATGGCGTTGCGCACAACGATGCGGATCTCCTGCTCGAACCCGATCGCGACCGGGTTCAGTCCAACGAGCACCCGACGGAGCTGCACGTCGACGTGCTGGCGTCGAGTGACGGGCACGACGGTCGCCGTCGCCACACCCGCGTGCACAAGAAGCTCGCAGCGTCGCCGCGCGCTCGCGAGGTAACGACCGCCAGAGTCGTCGTCTACGACGAGTGCCACCACACCGCGGCCAGCCTTAGCAGCGAGTGCAAGTGCAACCGTCACCAAACGCCGATGACCGACGTGGACGCCGTCGAACTGACCGGCGACGACCACCGGCCTCGCCTTGGACGCGATCATGCTACGCGAGCTCGGCGGCTTCTGGCGCCATGTGGAGGATGCGCACCGGCTCGACGAGCAGCATCACCCTAGGATCATCGGGACTGTGGAACGGGTAGACGTCGACGCCCAAGTACTTCTTGGCGATCGCGTCGATGTTGGCATCAGCGCCTTCATTGGTGCGTGCCACCACGCGGCCCTCGATCGACGCGAACTCGTAGAGGTTCGCCTGGTTCACGACCGTGCAAGTGACTTGCAGGTCGCGCTCGATATCGCGCATCCACACGCGGTCCTCTACCGAGTTGAGCACGACGTGTGTCCCGTCGGTGTCGACCCAGACGGCGCGCGAGTGGATGACGCCCTCGCGCCCCTGGGTGCACACCACGCACGCGTTGAGCCCGCGCAGCAGCGCCAGGACCGGTTCGTCGAGGTGGTCCGGTCGCCGGACGACGAGCCCTCCGATCGATGTAGCCATGCGTTCCTTTCTGGTCCGAGTCGGTATTGCGTGGACGTCACGCAACGGTCATGCGAAGACGCGGTCCCGCAGGGCCGCCACACTGTCGAGCGCAGCGAGCACTTCATCGCGCCCGGCGACGGGCAACGCGACGGAGTACTCCACTGCGCCAGCGGCGGCGCAACTCTCCATCAGGCCCGCGTCGGCGGGAGCGGCACAGATCGCTGCGCTCGCGGATGCGGGATCGCGTCCTTCCTCGGCGACGATCGAGCGGAACATCGCGATCTCCGCGGCCATGTCAGCTGCCGAGGGCGTCGGATACCAGACGTCCGCCCAGCGCGCCGCCTCACGCATCGTGTACCGGCCATTGCCGCCCAACCAGACGTGCATCGGCGCCCGCGCCGGCTTCGGCCATGCCCACGACGGTTGCATGTCCATGCCGCCGCCGGAATAGCTGGCCTCGTCGTCGGTCCACAGGCGGCGCATCAACGCCACCTTCTCGCGCACGACGCGGTGTCGGTCCTCGAAGTGCTGCGCGTGATCGGGGAACTCGTCGGCGTTCCAGCCGTAGCCGACACCGAAGTCGAAGCGACCACCTGACAGGTGGTCGAGCGTAGCCACCTCCTTTGCCGTCACGATCGGGTCGCGCAACGCCAGCAGGCAGATGCCGGTGCCGAGCCGCAACGTCGTCGTCACGGCTGCTGCGGCCGTGAGGGCGACGAACGGATCGAGCAGGCGCAGGTAGAAGGTCGCCAGATCGCCGCCTCCATATGCAGGGGGGACGGGCGTCTCCCGCTTGGTCGGGATGTGCGGGTGCTCGGGAACCCACAGCCCGGCGAAGCCGCGCTGTTCGAGGCCGACGGCAAGATCGATCGGTCCGATCGTCTCGTCGGTCAGGAACATGAACGCGCTCATGCGCATCGTGCTCACTCCTTCGGGTCTTGTCGACTGTGGGTTGCCGACAGGCGGCGCGGTCCACGCCGGGACGAATAGGCGAGCAGGGCCGCGAGGGTCAGCAACCCGGTGAACAGGAAGCCCATGGCATCGGCGATCCCCAGTATCTGTGGGAGGCTCTGCGACAGCGCGAGCACGATCGCGCCGATGAGACAGCCGAGGAAGCTGCCCCTGCCACCCGACAGGCTGGCACCGCCGAGCACGGGCGCGGCGATCGCGAGCAGCGTGAAGTTGCCCCCCACCGTCGCGTCGCCGATGTTCACTTGCGCGGCCACGGCAACGCCGGCGAATGCAGCGAGCACACCGCACGTGAGGTAGGCGATGATGCGTAGCCGCCGAGTCGGCTGGCCTAGGCGCTCGGCGATGTGCGGGCTGAGGCCCATCGCTCGCACGCTGAGACCGACACCGGTACGCCAGAGCATGAGATCTGCGGCCACGATCATCGGTACCAGCGCGACGAGCGGCCACGGCAGGAACCACACGCCCTCTTTGAACACCGTGGACAGGCCCTCACTCATCAGCCCGCCGGACGTGGGCCGCAACATCAACGCGGTGCCGCCCGCCGCGCCCAACGTGGCGATGGTGGCGATGACCGGTGTCACCTTGGCCCCCTCGATGAGGAGGGCGTTGGCGGCACCGACCGCAAGGCCGACACCGCTGGCGATCAACAACGCCAAGAGACCGACGCCAAGAGCGCCTCCCG
>JAYVMH010000076.1:0-9022 GCA_043759015.1 Actinomycetota bacterium | reverse complement strand
CTCACTTCGGCGAGATGGCAGTGCTGGAGCTCATGCCTCGGTCCGCCACCGTCGTCGCGATCGACGCGGTGGAGACGTTCGCCCTCCACCGCGACGTGATCACCGAGCTCCGCGCCCAGCATCCGTCGGTCGATCAGGCGCTGCTGATGGCGTCGCTCACCGAGGTGCGCCGCCTGTCGACCGCCCTCACCGAGGCGCTGTACCTGCCCGTGCCACGACGGCTCGCCCGCAACCTGCAGCGGCTGATGGATGTGTTCGACGACGGCGTCGTACCGCTCACCCAGGACGACGTCGCCGGTCTCACGGGCACCACCCGACAGACTGCCAACGAGGTGCTCAAGGCGCTCGACGCCGATGGCGCGATCACGCTCTCCAGAGGTCGGATCACGCTCCGCGACGCAGCTCGCCTCGGTCGCGCCGCCCGCTGACGTGGCGATCGTGGCGGACCGTCGGGTGCGGCGCCGGGTCGTGGTCGTCGCGATCATCATCGGCGCGGGCGCGGCGCTCGCCCTCGTCGTACGCCAGGTCTGGTTGCACGACACGGCCCGCGAGGTGAGCACCGAGGAAGCCGTGCACCGCTTCCGCGATCACGTCGCCGCGACATTGCCCGCGACATTGCCCACGACATTGCCGGCGACGGTGCCAGTGACGACGGTGCCGACGCAGACGCAGGCGCAGGCGCTTCCCGAGCCCGGGGTGTATCGCTACGCGACCACCGGAGGCGAACAAGTGGACACGCTCGGCGGGGCGGACCACACCTACCCGGTCGAGACGACGATCACGGTCACCCGCGAGGACTGCGGCGTGCGGTTGCGATGGGACGTGCTGCGCGAGCGACACGAGGAGTGGCGTCTGTGCCTCGGGCCCAACGGTGTCGGACTGCAGACCACGGGGACGTCGTTCCACGAGTTCTTCCAGCACGGTCAGCTCGAGCAGCTCGTCTGCGCGCGCGATGCGCTGCTCGTGCCCGCCGACCATCGACCTCGCAAGCCTGTCGCGATGGGCTGCCACCTCGACGCCGACGAGTACCTCCCCGCGTACGAGGTGCTGGAGACGGGCACCCGTACGGTGGAAGGCGCAGCGGTGGCGGTGACGCACGTGCGGATGACGGTCGAGATGCCGGGGCCGTTCTTCGAGCACACGACGTTCGACTACTGGCTCGACGACCACGGCCTACCTGTGTGGATGGCGGAGAAGAAGGTCTCCCGATCGGCCGCCGAAATCGTCGGCAGCGTCACGTACACCGAGGAGTTCACGGCGGCACTGGCGTCGCTCACGCCGCTCGAGTGAACGACACGTGCAAGTGAACCACGAGCCGATCGTGACGCGCGGAGGTGGGAGGAGTGCGTGAAACGGACTAGATGCGCTCGATGATCGTCGCGGTGGCCATGCCGCCGCCCGTGCACATGGTGACCAGGCCGGTGGCGAGGTCGCGTCGCTCCAGCTCGTCGAGCAGCGTGCCGATCAACATCGCACCCGTGGCGCCGATCGGATGGCCGAGCGCCATCGCGCCGCCGTTGACGTTCACCTTGTCCCACGGCACACCGGTGTCGCGCAGGAACTTCATCAGCACGGCGGCGAACGCCTCGTTGACCTCGAACAGGTCGATGTCGTCGAGCGTCATCCCTGCCTTGTTCACGCACAGCACCGCCGCCGGCCCGGGGGCCGTCAGCATGATCACGGGCTCGTCGCCGGCCACCGCCACCATCGTGATCTTCGCCCTCGGCATATGGCCATGGGTGCGTGCGTAGGACGGCGACGCGAGCATGACGGCGGCAGCACCGTCGACGACACCCGACGAGTTGCCGCCGTGGTGCACGTGACGGATCTCGGAGATGTGGGGGTAGGCCTTGCGCGCGGTCTCGTCGATGGTGAGGTTGCGCCCGCCGACGGTGTGGCCGCCCATGCCCGCGAAGCTGGGCGACAACTTCGCCAGGTCCGCGAGCGTCGTGCCCGGGCGTGGGTGTTCGTCGCGGTCGAGCGCAAGCGTGCCGTCGTCGTGATGGATGGCAACGAGCGACCGATCGAAACGACCTTCGCCGATCGCGGCCGCGGCACGGTTCTGGCTGTCGACCGCCAGCTGATCGAGCTCTTCGCGGCTGAAGCCCTCGACCGTGGCGATCAGGTCGGCGGAGATGCCCTGGGGCACCATGTCGTACTGATCGCGAAGGTGGTTGTTGTTCGCCGTGAAGCCGTCGACGTGCATCGGGGCAGGGCGCGACATGGACTCGACGCCGCCGGAGATCACGAGGTCCTGGAACCCGGCTCGAATGCCCGCCGCACCGAAGTTGACGGCCTGTTGACCGGACCCGCAGAAGCGGTTCAGTGTGACACCCGGCGCCTGTACGGACCACCCGGCGTCCAGCGCCGCCATCCGGGCGATGTCCATCGAGTGGTCGCCGCTGCCGGCGCCACACCCCATCACCACATCGTCGACCTCGGCAGTGTCGAACCCGTTGCGCCGCTGCAGTTCGTTGAGCACCTGGGCGAGGATCCGCTGTGGGTGCACCGTGTGCAAACCACCGGTCTCCTTGCCCTTGCCGCGCGGCGAACGAACAGCATCGATGATCCAAGCCTCTTCGGTCATGCGGACCACCGTACCGACCTCGGCATCGGCCGACCGAATGGGACGGAGGAGGGACGTTTCAACGGTTCGGGCGCTTCAACGGTTCGGACCAGAGCGTGCACACCATCGCGACCCCGACCACCACGAACCACATCGCCGGACGGAACGCCTCGATCTGCAGCAGCCGAGCGAAGGGACCCCACTCGACCACGGCGACGGGGATCACCACGAGCATCAGCATGACCCAGCGCAGTGTCGGCGTGAGCACCTGCCCCCGCCAGATCGGCCGATGGGGGCTCCGCATGCCGAGCAGCAGCAACGGTTGGCTGGCGAGCAGGGTGGCGAAGCCGAGCGCACGGGCCTCGCCGACAGGCCGGCCGAGATGCAGCGCGACCAGGTACTCGGCGATGATGCCGGCAGCGAGCACGCTGCCGACCGTGTACGGCCGCCACATGTTGCGCAGGCGCAGCGCGTCGCCGACGGATCGCGGCGGCCGGTGCATCACGTCGGCATCGGCAGGGTCTGCCTGGAACACCAGCGAGACCACCGGGTGGAGCACGATCTCGAGCAGCACCAGATGAACCGGCAGCAGCAGCAGCGGTCGGCCGAGCAGCGGTACGAGCAGCGCCGCGAACAGCAGCGGCGGATGGAACGCGATCAGGTACCCGAACGCGCGCATCAGGTTGTCGAAGATGCGCCGGCCGTTGCGCACGGCCCCGACGATGGTCGCGAAGTTGTCGTCGACGAGGACGAGCGCGGCGGCTTCACGAGCGACGTTCGTACCTCGCCGTCCCATCGCCACCCCGATGTCCGCCTCGCGCAGAGCCGGCGCGTCGTTGATCCCGTCGCCCGTCATCGCCACCACTTCGCCGCGGGCGCGCAAGGCCTGCACCAGCAGGTGCTTCTGTTCGGGTCGCGTGCGAGCGAACACGTTCGCCCGGTCCACGAGACGAGCGAGCCCTGCCTCGTCGGCCGCGTCGAGGTCGGCGCCGGTCGCGATCAGATCGTCGCCGTCGTCGTCGTGGGGCAGATCCAGCCCTTCGGCGACGGCGTGCGCGGTCGTCGGATGATCGCCGGTGATCATGATCACGCGGATCCCCGCCTCGCGACACGACATCAGCGCGCCGGCGACCTGTTCGCGGACAGGGTCGCTGAACGCCACCAGGCCGAGCAGTTCGAGCGTCGACTCGTCGGCGTGGCGATCCGTCCCGACCCCTCCTGCCACCGTGCCGCCGGCGACCGCGATCACCCGCATGCCCGCGACGGCGAACGCGTCGTTGGCGGCGAGCACGGAGGCCCGCACGTCCGCACCAGCGCCCGTCCGCTCGAGCACACCCTCGATGGAACCCTTCGACACGACCTCGACCGACTCGCCGTGCTGCCAGACGTGGGTGAGGTACTTGCCCGCGGGGTCGAACGGCCAGTCGACGACGAGCGCGCCTCGGTGAAGCACGTCGACCGCGATCCCCTCCGCCGACGCGTGGTCCACGATGGCGACGTCCAGTGGGTCGAACGGTTCGGGCTCGCTGGCGAGCACGGCGGCGCGGAGCAGGCTGCGATCGGCCGCTTCACTGTGCGCCACCGACCACACCCCGGCCACCGTCAATCGACCCTCGGTCAGCGTCCCCGTCTTGTCGGTGCAGATCACCGTCGTCGAACCGAGCGTCTCCACGCTCGGCAGCCGGCGCACGAGCGCGTTCTCCTTGGCCAGCCGCCACGCGCCGAGCGCCAGGTAGAGCGAGTAGACCATCGCGAACTCTTCGGGGATCGCCGCGATGGCGAGGCTGACGCCGGCGATCACCGCCTGCCCCCGACCGTGTCCGTGCAGGAGCTCGGCGGCGATCACCGCCGCGCAGAACACTGCGGCCACGATCGCCAGGGCCCGTACCAACGACGCCATCCCCCGCTGCAACGGCGTGGGTGACGAGCGGACGGTGGCGAGGAGGGCGCCGATCCGTCCGTACTGCGTCGCCGCGCCGATGACCTCCAGTTGCACGAGTGCCCGGCCGGACAGCACGGTCGTTCCAGCAAGCACGGCCGTTCCAGCAAGCACGGTGTCGCCCGTCGGCGCCTCCTTGGCCACGGGCATGGACTCGCCGGTGAGCGCCGACTCGTCGACGAGCAGTTGGGTCAGCTCCACGACCCGTCCGTCGGCGGGCACCACATCGCCCTCCTGCAACCACACCAGATCGCCGACCACGAGGTCCTCGGTGGGCACGTCGGTCACCACACCGTCGCGCACGGTGCGCGCGGTCGGCGCGGTCAGCGCGCGCAGTTGATCGAGCGCGTGCTCCGCGCGGGATTCCAGCGCCCATCCGACGGCGATGATCGGCACGAGCGCGACGAACGCGACGATCGCGTCGCTGGTCTCACCGATCGCCAGATAGGTCGGTGCGGCCACCAGCAGCAGCGCCACCATCGGGTCCGCGGCCGGGCCGAGCCAACGCTTCCAGCTTTGACCCCTTGCGACGGGCACCACCCTGTTGGGGCCGTCGCTGGCACGTCGCGCCGCGGCCTCAGCTGAGGTGAGCCCTGCGGGCGCGCCGCGGTCTGTCACGCCGCCTTGTGTTCCTCACGACGCACGACCACCACGGGGCAGTGTGCGTGATGAACGCAGGCGGTCGACACCGACCCGAGCAGGAGCCCAGCGAAGCCACCGTGTCCGCGGCTGCCCACCACCAGCAGGTCGGCCCCGCGCGACGCCTCGATCAGCGCATGTGCCGACGAGCCGATCTCGATCCGGCCTTCGGCCTCGATGCCCTTGGCGCGCACGAACGCGAGCGCCTCGTCGAGGATCAGCCGTCCGACTTCCTCCAGCTGTTCGAGCACCAGGCCGCTGCCATAGGGGCTCGCTGCGGCTGCGCCGATCCCGACGCCATGGACGAGCAACATCTTCATCTGCTGGCGTTGGGCCTCGTCGATCGCCCAGTTCATCGCGTCGGCTGCGTCCGACGAGCCGTCCACCCCGATCACGATCGTGCGGGTCGCTTGCGTGTTCATCAGGACCTCCTTGCATGGTCTCCCGATGTCAGTGTCGCCCCGACGGCCCCGAAATACCGGGGTCCTATGTCACCAAGTCGAGGATCGTCAGTCTCGATCGGCGCCGGCGAGCACGTCGGCGCTGACTGCGAGTGCCACGGCCACGGCGGCGGCGCGCTCGACGACGGTGCTGAAGTAATGACCGGCGGCGGCACCGTTGTTCATCGGCGGATCGCCGAGTGATCGCAGCATCGCGCCGACCTCGGCCGGCACCGAGATCGGCTCGACCAGGGGCAAGGGACCGGGTGTGGCCCACAGGTCGTTGCGTTGCTGCCCGCGCTTGTCGTGCTTGTTGTCGTGCTTGTTGTCGTACTTGGGATGGTGCTTGTTGCGACGCTTGTCGGCGCGGGGGCGTGGCTGGTTCATTGGTCGTCCTCTGCGAGCAGCTCGTGGGGCCGCAACCCGAGTGCGATGCGGAGCTGATCGGTGTTCAGGTCCGACAGCGAGCTCGACTTGGGCAGCACGAGGTTGGCGATGTGGCGTTTGCCGGCCACGACCTCTTCCACACGCTCGTCCACCGTGCCGGGGCAGACGAGGCGGTGCGAGATGACCGTCTTGCTCTGGCCGATGCGCCATGCACGGTCGCGGGCCTGGTCCTCGACGGCGGGGTTCCACCAGCGGTCGTAAAGGACCACGTGGTTGGCGTTGGTGAGGTTCAACCCGGTGCCGCCGGCTTTCAGCGAGAGCACCATCGCGCCCGGACCGGTGCCGCGTTGGAACTCCTCGACCATCCTGTCGCGCGCACCGCGCGCCAGGCTGCCGTCGTAGCACTCGATGCGCGTGTGGAACACCGTGCTCAGGTGATCGGCGAGCTTGCGTCCCCACGTGGCGAAGTGGGTGAAGACGAGGATCCGTTCGCCGGCCGCGAACACGGACTCGACGATCTCCTCCAGACGGGCCAACTTTCCGGATCGTCCGGCCAGTGGCTGCCCATCGTCGCGGTACGCCGCGGGGTGGTTGCAGATCTGCTTCAGCGCAGTGATCGCGGCGAGGATCGCGCCCTGCTTGGCCTCGGCGCCGTCGGGGTCCTGCATGTCGGCGAGCAGCGTGTCGAGCACCGCCTGGTACAGCCCGATCTGCTCGGGCGTCATCGTGCAGTGGTCCAGCTCGTCGATCTTGTCGGGCAGTTCCGCCGCGACTTCCGGTTCGGCCTTGGTGCGGCGGAACAGCAGGATGCCGTTCAGCGCCCGCAGCGCGGCCTCGCCGTCGCCCGACATCTGGGAGATGAACGACGCGCGCGACCCCACGAGCCCCGGGTTGGTGAAGTCCAAGATGGCCCAAAGGTCGCCGAGACCGTTCTCGATCGGTGTGCCGGTGAGCGCGATCCTGCTGCGCGCGGGAAGGGTGCGGAGCTGTTGCGACGTGTCGTTGGTGGGGTTCTTGATGGCCTGTGCCTCGTCGAGCACGAGACGACCCCACTGCACCTTGGCCAGTACATCGACGTCGCGGACGGCGGTCGCGTACGTCGTGATCACGATGTCGGCCCGGTCGATCTCGGCCTCCAGCGCAGCGTCGGACGACCGGTCGGCGCCGTGGTGCACCACCACCCGCAGCCCGGGGGCGAAACGCGCGGCCTCCGCCGCCCAGTTGCCCACGACGGCGGCCGGCGCGACCACGAGTGCGGCGCCGTTGCCCCGGCAGCGGGCGAGGTGCGCCAGCATCGTGGGCGTCTTGCCCAGGCCCATGTCCAGCGCGAGGCATCCGCCCAGCTCGGCGGCGTCGAGGAACCCGAGCCAGCCGAGCGCTTCGGCCTGGTACGTGCGCAGTTCGCCCTCGAACCCGTCGGGCCGGGTGACGGCTTCCATCGAGGCGGTGCCGGCCTTGCGCAGGATGTCGTTGGCCCAGCTGTCGCCGTGCACGATCGTGCCGCCGGCGAGGCCGGAGCCGTCGAGGCCGATGCTGGCGCGCAGGATCTCGGCGCCGGTCATGGTCTTGATCGCCGACCGCTCTGCGAGCGCCGCGGCCGCCTTCTCCAGATCGGCGCGATCGACCTCCACCCACTTGCCGTTGGACTGCACGAGCGGTCGGGCCTGGCGGGCGAGGTGCTGCACCTCGGCCGCGGTCAGTTCGAGATCATCGAACAGGATTGTCCAGGCGACGTTGGCGAGCTGATGAGCACCGACCAACGAACCGGACGGCATCTCGGCGAACAGGCGCAGCGCGGGACGGGCCTTGCGCCGCGACATCGCCGGCACTCGCACATCGAACCCGGCCGCCGACAGCGTCGGGCCGAGCAGCGTCATGAAGTCCCATGCCTCGTCCTGGCTGAGGGCCACCTGCCCGCGGCGGCGGATGCCTGCCCGGTCGAGCGCGGGGAACAGCCGGCCGAGGCGGATCCATTCGGCGTGCAGGGTGTGCCCGGCCCCCTCGGTGCGCAACGCGACGTCGACGGGGATCATGCGGCCCTTGCCCGCGGGCACCTTCACCGAGACGACCCACACGCCACCGGCGCCGGGCGGGTCGAGCTCGACGATCAGCTTCTTGCGGTTGGTGGCGGTGACGCTGCGCGACCACTGCTCGAGCCGTTTGCCGGTGTCGGTGGCAAGGTTCGCGTTGGCCCGGAACGTGGAGCCGTTCATCCGGGCGATGATCGTGTCGTTCAGATCGGTGGGCGTGTTCGCGTTCGGCGGCGAGGCGGGCAGCTCCATCCGGTCGATGCTGACGGCGATCACCGTCTCGACCACGGCCGCGACCACGGTCGTGGTCACCGCTCGGCCGTCGCCCCCGCCGAGTGCGGTCACCGTCGCGGGCATCACCGAGGAGAGTGCGTCCACCTCGGGGCTGTCGGTGAGCGCGGGGAGCCAGCGCACCCCTGCCTCCACCGGGCCCACCTCGGGCCGCTTGAGCACCTTCACGCTGGGCACGACCGACCCGCGGACGACCAGCCGCACACCTTCGAGCGCCACATGGCCGAGCCACGCCACGCTCGGGCCGACGCCGTCGCCGACCTGGCCGCCGCCGACCGCGACGAGCCAGCCGAGCGCATCCTTCATCGTGATCGACAACGCATCGGCGCGCTGACCGTCGGGCAGTGGCACGCCCTTGTGGATCTCCCACCCGTGCGGCGGACCGCCGACCTTCTCGATTCGATTCGCCAGATCGTCGTGGTTCTCCGGGGCCGACCCGCGGCCGGCGGCCCAGACGACCAGTTGGCCGCTGTGCCACGTGGCCTGCAGCTCCACGGGTGCGGGCTCGAGCTCCTCGTAGGCCAGGTCGTCGAACTCGGCGACCGGTGCGGCCGGCGGCGCGACGACGAGGTAGCGCGAGGTGGGTCGCTCGGGCAGGATCAGGCCGGCAGTGTCGAGCAGTCGCTCGAGGGTGTCGACGAAGTCGGCCACGATCTGGTCGCGTTCGCCGCCGCCCACCCGGCGGACCGATTCGACGTCGTCCTCGGCGTCCACGATCAGCCGCTCCAGC
>JAYVMH010000075.1:0-9039 GCA_043759015.1 Actinomycetota bacterium | reverse complement strand
CGAACTGACCGACGACGATCCGGCAGTGTGCCAACGAACCCGGTCCGGCGAGCAGGTTGAGGCGCTCGCGCACCGACGACACGCTGGGACCGTCGCTGGTGAAGCTGCTGACCCGCCGTAGCGTGCGGACCGTCTCGGCGCCGCAGACGCCGTCGGCCGGAAGGCCGCAGTTGGTCTGGAAGTCCGACAGCGCAATGGCCGTGGACGGGCCCAGGATGCCGTCCACCCGTCCGCAGTCGAACCCCAACGTGCCGAGCTGCGTCTGCAGCTCCGCCACATCGTCCCCACGCAGATTCGGCGAGGTGAGGAACAGAAGTCGGTCGCCGAGCTTCCAGCTGGCCTCCACCAACGCCGTCCACGTGTTCTCGTCGCAGACTCCGTCGGCGTGCACGCCGCGGTGCTCCTGGAACGCCCGCACGGCCACTTCGGTGCGCGCACAGAACAAACCCGCCTCGGCGCCGGCAGCGGGTGGGAACCCGGCGGCACCGAGGCGGCGTTGCAGATCGCGAATGGCCTCGCCGCGCTGACCGGGAGTCAGCGGGAAGTAGGAAGAAATTCGTTCAGCTCCTGAAGGAGTTGGCCCTTGCCCTTTGCACCCACGAGGCGCTTGCGGACCTCGTTCTGGTGGAACACGAGCAAGGTGGGGATGCTCATGACGTTGAAGCGCATGGCGATCTCGGGGTTCTCGTCGACGTTCAGCTTGGCGACGGTGACGCCCGGGTGCTCGTTGGCGATCTCGCCCAGGATGGGGGCGATGAGCTTGCAGGGTCCACACCACTCCGCCCAGAAGTCGACGATGATCGGCTTGTCGCTGGCGGCAACCGTCTCATCGAAGGTGGACGTGGTGAGGGTGACGATGCCATCGGCCATGGCAGGTGGTCCTTTCGCTGGGAATCGTGATGTTACTGCTGACCAACCGCTCGCATGGTACGGGCATTCCTGCCAGGTCAGCGAGGGTCGTGGGAGCGATCAGCCGTGGCTGAGGGACTCCAGCCACCGCTCGCAGTCGATCGCGGCCATGCAGCCCGAGCCGGCGGCGGTGATGGCTTGCCGGTAGGTGTGGTCCTGCACGTCGCCGCATGCGAACACGCCGTCGATGTTGGTGTACGACGAGCCGGGCCGGGTGATGAGGTAGCCGTTGTCCCCCATGTCGAGCACGCCCTTGAACAGGTCCGTGTTCGGCCGGTGGCCGATGGCGACGAACAGCCCGGTGACCGGCAACGTGTCGACCTCGCCCGTGACGACGTTGCGCACGACTGCACCCTCGAGCTTCTCGGTGCCCACGAGGTCGTCGACGACGCTGTTCCAGCGAAGCTCGATCTTCGGATTGGAGCGCGCCCGCTCCTGCATGATCTTCGAGGCGCGCAACTCGTCGCGACGCACGAGCATCACCACCTTCGATGCGAACTTGGTGAGGAACGTGGCTTCCTCCACGGCGGAGTCGCCACCTCCGACGACAGCGATCTCCTGGCCACGGAAGAAGAAGCCGTCGCACGTGGCACATGTGGACAGGCCGTGCCCGAGCAAGCGATGCTCGGCCTCGAGGCCCAACATCAGGCTCTGCGCACCGGTGCTGACGATGATGGCATCGGCGGTGTGCTGCTGGTCGCGGACCCACACGGTGAACGGCCGCTCGCTGAAGTCCACCGCCGTGACCTTGGCGGTGAGGAACTCGGCCCCGAAGCGGGCCGCCTGCTCGCGGCAGCGGATCATCAGCTCCGGACCCATGATGCCATCGGGGAAGCCGGGAAAGTTCTCGACCTCCGTCGTGAGCATCAGCTGGCCGCCGGGCTGGTCGCTGGTGCTGCTCGGCTCACCCTCGATCACCAACGGAGCCAGGTTGGCGCGCGCGGAGTAGATCGCCGCCGTGAGGCCAGCCGGGCCGGATCCGATGATGATGACGGGGTGATGACTCACTCACTGGCTCCCTTGTGCCGCGCTCGTAGGGAGAGGAACCCGGCAACCATGAAGATCATTCCGAGGAACAGGTAGGCCCCGTACACCGCGCGGCGGTGGATGACGAAGAACCCGAGCAGCTCACGAATGGCGCCGAGCACGAGCACCACGAGCAGCGGCACCGCGACAAGGGTGGCGAGCAGGATGAGCGTCCCGAACACGAGAGCGCGCGACGCCTTGACCGCGTTGTCGGTGGCCGTGCTGCGCACCTTGCCGACGACACGCTCGACGGTGTCGGCCAGATCGGGGGCCCAATTTGGATCGGTGAACGGGTTTCCCGGCATGGCGCATGAGCCTACCCTGCGCCTCGACGGGCGAACTCACCCGCGGTGCGCTACCAGAGGCTGAGCGCGAGCGACGCGATGGCGCCGTGGTAGGTGACCATCACGGCCAATCCCATCCACGACCGATCGTGGACGAACTGCCGCCAGCCGAGCACGGAGTCCGAGATCACGAACAGCACACTGCCGACGATCACCCACCAGTTGCCCGTTGCCCATCCGAAGGCCGACATGGACAGGATGACCGTGAGGTAGGCGAGCACGGGGATGCGCAACGCATGATCCTGATGAGTGGCCCCGGCGACGATCACCCGACCGACCGTGCCGGCGACGACCGCGCCCAACAGCAAGGCCACCCCGGCGAGGGCGGGGTGGGGGAGTCCGTACCGGACGAACAGGGCGATGAACACGACGTGACCGAGGAGGAACGCGGCGAGTCCGGCGACGAAGTTGTCGACGACCGGCATCAGCGCGATGTCGCCCATCAGGCACAGCACGAGCGCGACCACGGCGATCGCGACGTGCGAGTGGGGTGCCCCGCTGACCAATGCCACGCCGATGACGAGGACAGTGGAGAGAGGTTTGGACCACTGCTCGACGGTCTCGTTGTCGGCGATGCGCGACCACCAGTTGGTGCCGGCCGCGAGCAAGGTGGCGATGAGGACAGCGGCCTGCACTGCGTCAGGGGTTGACCGACGCCAGCACGTTGCACTGGGGATCGATCGCCTGGGTCACGCCCGAGACGGTATCGCGCACGGCCGCAGCAGGCGTGCCTTGCCAAAGGATCTCGCCGACCAGGACCTTTCCAGCGCCCAGCGGGCAGTTGAACGCGAATGCGTTCTGACCCGCACTGGCGACTCCGGGTGCGCCGGCCGTGCCGCCACCCTTGGCGGCACCCGTGTAATCACCGGCGACCGAATCGGTGCCTACCCCGAACGTCGTCCCGGCCGGGGGAGGCAGGGGGCTCTGCAGACCGCGCAGGTCCGCAGGGGTGTTCAGCACCGGGAGTGCATTGGCCGCGCTGTCGATGGCGCCGATCGTGCTGCTCGCCGCGACTGTGCTCTGTGCGGGTGGCTGCGTGGCGCCACCTGCGGCCTTCTCGCCCGGAGATGTGGACGAAGCGTCGTTGTGACCGTTGTTGATCGCCGCGATCGCCACCGCGCCGATGATCAAAGCGGCGGCGGCCGCGGTCAGCACACGGCTCCAGCGAAGTCGCGAGGGGATCGGCACAACATGGGGCGCAACGCTCTGCAGTCGATCGAACTCGGCGAGCGCGGCGGCGACGGCGGCGTCGCGGTGATCCGCAGACGCCGACGCAGGCGAGGCGACGGTGGCCGCGATGCCCCGCAGCGACGACACCAGCGCGAGCAGCTCGGGCGACGAGTCCACGCGGGCGCGCTGTGCCGTGTCGTCGACACCGTCGAGGTAGGCGCTGGCGGCCTCGAGGTCGGGGGAGAGTGCGTCGTCGGTCATGATGCCTCGGTTGGACGTCGCGGCCCGTCGGTTCGGTTCCCGGGCGGCGACGAGAGGGCGGCGGCCAACATCCCTCGGCCCCGCGCGATGCGACTCTTCACCGTGCCGATCGGCACGCCGAGCGTCTCGGCGATGTCCGCGTACTCCATGTCCGCCACATCGCGGAGCACCACGGGGATGCGGAAGTCCTCGGGCACGGCCATCAACGCGACCTCCACCTCCTCCCTGTCGCCCACGAGGTCGATGGGCGCGTGCGCGACGGGATCGGCGTGCTCGACCTCGGGATGATCCGAGTCGCGAACCACGGTCAGGGGTCGGCGGCGACGCCGGCGGAGCTCGTCGAGACTGGCGTTGGTCGCGATGCGATACGCCCACGTGCTCACCGCCGAGCGCCCGTCGAAGCGGTCGAGACCGCGCACCATCGCGATCAGCGCCTCCTGCGCCGTGTCGAGTGCGTCGCTCTCGTTGCCGAGGATCCGGCGGCACACCGCGAGGACCCGGTCGTAGTGCAGCCGGATCAACCGGTCGAGCGCCGCACGGTCACCGGACTGGGCGGCCCCAAGGAGCGCGCGGTCGTCGAGGGGCTGCTCCATGGTCAGCCGAACGTGATCTCACGGATGCTGCCGCGGAACCGGTTCTTGTTGCAGTCGTTGTTCGTCCCGAGCTCGACGAAGGACACGAGCACGAGGCGGACCGGTTGAGCGATCTGCAACGTGACGGTGGCAGGGTCGGTGCCGTTGAACGACTTCAACTGATGTCCCCACTCGCCGAACGTGGTGGGGTTCTGTCCGTCCGGAACGGCGTAGATGCGGACCTGGTACGGCGAGCTGCCGATGTCGACGGCGAGCACCCCGGTGCGATTCGCACCGAGGTCGGCGATGAGCCCGACGCCTCCCTTGCCGCCGAGGTAGCGGTCGCCGTAGCAGACGGTGGTCCACGCGGTCGTCGACTTGCCGTCGATGGCGAGTGCCGCGATGTCGTTGCGCTCCTGGCCGTCGCCGTCGGGATCGAACGGGCGCACCGTCGAGATGCCGACCACCGGCGCCGCCGAGGACTGCGTGACCGCAGACGTGGCGGGTACGGACGTGGTGGGCACGACCAGCCCGTTGGAGCTGTCGTTGCTCATGGTCACCCAGATCACGGCACCGACGACGAGAGCGATGAGCAGCAGGCCACCGACGACCACCATCGACGGACCGTTGCGATGCTGGAACTTGCGGTTCGGCTGCTGACGAGGCCGTACCGGCGACGGCGGCGTTCGATCAGCGCGCACGGGCGATCCCGCCGGCCGCCCCTGCTTCACCCCCTGCTTCGCGGGCTGCTTCACCCCCTGCTGCCGGGCAGGCTGGTTCCCGGTCGTGCGAAGAGTCGGTGTGGGCATGCGTGGCGGCCCGGGTGCGGTGGGCCGCGTGTTGCTCGGCACGGTGGGCGTGTTGCCGGTGCGCGTTCCACGCGCCGGGGTTGCGGTCTGCCCGGCATCGGTGTGGTCCACGTCGGTCTTGGGCTGGGCGGCGATCCGCTGCAACTCGGCTCGCACGTCGGCGCCGTTCGTGTACCTGTCGTCGGGCTTGCGCGCCAGGAGTCGGTGGATGAGTGGTGCCAGGCCCAGCGGCAACGTCGGGCGCAGACGGGTGAGGTCGGTTGGGTCGCGGTTCAACCTCGCGAGCGCGGTGTCGGCGTCGGTCTCGCCGAGGAACGGAACCCGACCGGCGAGGCATTCGTAGAGCACCAGGCCGAGCGAGTAGAGGTCGGCGCGACCGTCCAGCTTCCGGCCCCGGACCTGTTCGGGTGACAGGTACTTGGCCGTCCCCATCATCACGTTCGGGCTGGTGAGGTCGTCGTTGGCGGTGCCGGCCAATCCTTTGGCGATGCCGAAGTCGGTGAGCAGCACGCGGCCGTCGGGAGTGATGAGGATGTTGCCGGGCTTCACGTCGCGGTGGACCAGGTTCGCGTGGTGGGCGCAGTCCAGTGCCGAGGCCACGCAGGCACCGATGTGCATCGTGAGGTCGGGGCTGAGGCGCTTCTGTTCATCGAGCAGTTGGCGAAGGCTCTTGCCGTTCACCAACTGCATGACCACCGCCTGTCGGCGTTCGCCGCCGATCTGTTCCTCGATCGCGTCGTACACCGCCACGATGTTCGGATGGCTCAACTGGGCGACCGAGATCGCCTCCCGCCGGAAGCGTTCGGCGACGACCGGATCGGCAGCGAGCGTGGGTTTCAACAGCTTGACCGCGACCTGGCGGCTGAGCGAGAGGTCGGTGCCCAGCCAGACTTCGGCCATGCCTCCTTGCGCGAGTCGACGCTCCAGCCGGTAGCGCTGGGCGAGGATGGCAGGGGGCAGCGAGGCAGCGCTCGCGCCAGGAATCGTGGCAGACATGTCCGCACATCGACACTAGTGGGGCACGTCCTGAAATGGCGGGCAATGTGCGCCGTTCGTGCGACGATGCGCCGCCTCAGGCAGGCACGTCGAACGCGACACCGATGGTGCCGTGACCGGCATGGGTGCCGACCACCGGGCCGATGTCGCCGACGATGATCTCGCCGGGGTGATGAGGACGGAGCATCTCCACGAACGCCGCCACGTCGGAGCAGTCAGCGTGGAGCACCATCAGCGTTTCCACCGGACCGGCCTCGACGAGCTTCTCGACGAGGAACGCCAGGGCCTTGCTCCGTGTGCGCTGCTTGCCGCCCTGCTCCACCTTGCCGTCGCGGACCTCGATGATCGGCTTGATGGCGAGTGCGGATGCGAGCATTGCCTTCGCGCCCCCGATGCGCCCGCCCTTCTTCAGGTTCTCGAGCGTGTCCAGCGCACCCCAGACCTTGGTCCGCCCCGCGAGCGACCGGGCGAGCGCCACGACATCCGCGTGGGCCGCGCCCGCGGCGGCGAGTCGCGCGGCCTTCGTCACGATCAGCCCGAGGCCGAGCGTCGCCTGCTGGCTGTCCACGACCGTGACGGAGATGTCGCTGCTGACGGAGCGGGCGGCGAGCTCCGCCGACTGCATCGTGGCCGACAGCGCCGCGCTGAGGCTGATCACCACGATGCTGGTGGCGCCCTCCAGCGCCAGCTTCCGGTACGTGGCCTCGAACTGGCCGGGCGCGGGCGCGGCGGTCTCGGGCAGCGTGGGCGACGCGGCGCACTTCGCCCAGAACTCGGCGGGCGTGAGATCCGCACGATCGACGTACTCGTGGCCGTCGATGCGGATCGTGAGGGGCACGATCTCGATGCCGAGCTCGTCGGCCACCTGCTGAGGAAGGTCGCAGGCCGAGTCGGTGACGATGCGGACGTGTTCGGTGCTCACGAAGGTGGCAGGGTACTCGTTTCGGCGTCCGGCGAGAGTGCCGTGTCGTCGGCGAGCCCGGAAGGGCGAGTGGCCGGGTGACGATCGGCGGCGTCGGACACGTGCCGGCCGCGGTGATTCCTGCGGATGTGGCGAATCCACCACGTGAGGAGCACCAGCAGCGCTGCGAGCGTGACGAGCGTGCCGACGCCGCTCCACGCGTTGATGCTGGCGGTGAGTGCCACCGAGGGGATGAGCTTGGTGTCGCTCAGCGGGGTGAACACGTCGAGCGCCACAGGGAAGTCCCCGTTGCTGCGGGCATCGATCGCGATGCGGATGTGGGTGAACGAGTCGGGCTCCAACGTCACCGTCTGATCGCCGCCGGGGAACAGGAGCTTCGACGAGCTCAGCCGCACCCGCACCTTCAGCGCGATGTCGGAGCTGTTGTGCAGGCTCAACGGCACGGTGCCACGCTGGCCCGTGAGGTTGAAGGAGAAGGCGGCCGGCACGGAGACGGCCGATTGCAGCGCATGGAACTGGCTGCGCAGGTCGTTCGCGATCGCGTTGGCGGTCGTGTCGGACAACGCGCTGGATGGCAGCGAGTCGATCAGGCGCGTCCACTCCGCGGCACGTGTGTCGTCGGACGGCAGCATGCTGGCGGTGCTCGCGGCCCCGAGGTCGAGCGACGACGTGAGCGCGATGCGTCCGGCGATGCTGCCCTCCACCTTCGTGGGCAGGTTCACCACGACAGGGCCGTCGGCACTGAGCAGTTGGTCGGTCCGGACGCTCAGATCGTCCAGCGTGGTGGGGCGAAGTCCCTTGGTGTCGGCGAGCAGTGTGGTGAAGGCGGCGAAGCCGGCGAAGGTCGGCAACGACAGATCGGGTGTCGCGAGCGTGACGCTGTGCCGTCGCGGGTCGCCACCCTGATCCTCGACCTGTTGCCGCGCGGCCAACAGATCGGAGACGGCCTGGATCGCCGACAGCTGCGGCGTGGTCGTAGCGCTGCTCAGCACGCGGCTCGCGATCCGATCCACGATCGTCGCGTCCAACGTCACACCCGGCGACACCTGGACCTGCACCAACTGGGTCGAGTCGGTGAACACACCGAGCGAGTTCGGCAGTCCGTCGTAGAGACTCGCCGGCAGCACGAGCAGTCGCGTACCGAGGTCGCGCAGCAGCACGCCACCGGCTTCGCTCAACGGCCCATCGACGAGCGTGATCGTGCGTTTGGCGGCGACGGCTGCGCTCTTGGCCAGGCTGTCCTCCCCGTCGCGGAGCCATTGCGTGTACAGCCCCTGTTGACCGGCTGCGGCGGCGGCCGACGGATCGAGTGGCAGCACCGGAGCCGAGAGCAGGTCGTTGCGTTGCATCGCCCGGCTCAACCGATCGGCGAGCGCCGCGCCGTCCGCGCCGTGGTTGGCGAGCTCGGCGAGCAGGCTCGGGGGCACGCGGATGGCCACCGGCACGGCGCTGGCTTCGAGGAGGTTGGCGAGCGAGGTCATCTCACGGATCGCGTCGTCGCCGAGGGTGACCCGCGCCCGCTCATCGAGCTGCACCGCGGTCCGCGTCGCGGCCGCCAGCGCGACCGGCATCGAGAGTTCTTCGCCCTCCTGAGCGGTGGGGACCCTGTGCACGAACGTCTGCAGATCGGCGACGACCCCTGCCCCCTGGTGCAGCTCGACCAGCACGGGGTAGATGCCGGGCTTGGCCAGTTGCAGGGCGAGCGGACCGCGGGTGGTGCTCTCCACCGGTACGGACACGCGGAGCTGCTCCGGGTTCGGATGCGAGACGAGGGCCGCGGGCACGTCGACGCTGTCCACAGCTCGCGGAAGGTTGCCCGCGATCGCGTCGGTCACCGCTGACCGTGTGCTCACCGGGCGGAACGCGGTGAGCGTGATCGTGAAGTCGGCGACGGGGAAGGTGACGCCTGTCGGGATCGACACCGTGATGTCGATCGTGCCGGTTACGTCGACGTTGAACGTCTGGGCGACCAGGCCCAGCGCGGCGGGTGCAGCCGCCACGACGTTGGACGTGCCGACGACGAGGCCGAG
>JAYVMH010000074.1:0-4127 GCA_043759015.1 Actinomycetota bacterium | reverse complement strand
TACCTGGCCGACCTCTTCGAGCAGCGGATCTTCCCGGTGCTCACGCCCCTTGCCGTCGACCCGGCGCACCCGTTCCCCTACATCTCCAACCTGGCGCTCAGCCTGGCGGCGATGGTCAGCGATCCCGACACCGGCGAGCGGCGCTTTGCCCGGGTCAAGGTGCCGACCGTGTTCCCGCGCCTGGTCGGTTTGCCCGATGGCGTTCGGTTCCTGCCGGCAGAGCAGTTGATCGCCGCCCAGCTGCACAGCTTGTTCGTCGGCATGGTCGTGGAGGAGCACGCGGTCTTCCGTGTCACCCGCAACGTCGACCTGACGCTGGAGGACGAAGACGCCGACGACCTCCTCGCAGCCGTGGAGATGGAGTTGCGGCGTCGGCGATTCGGCCGGGCCGTGCGAGTCGAGGTGCAAGCCGGGATCAGCGAGGAGATGCTCGAACTGCTGTTACGCGAGCTGGACCTCCTCCCGAGCGATGTCACCGAACACCGTGCACCACTCGATCTGACCAGCCTCTGGCAGCTGCACGCCATCGACCGCCAGGACCAGAAGGACTGGCCGTGGCCACCCGTGACCGCCGGGCGAATCGCTGCCGCCGAGGACGCCGATCGCAGCATCTTCTCGGTGATCCGTGAACGTCCGCTGATGGCGCACCATCCGTACGAGAGCTTCGCCAGCAGTATCGAGTCGTTCATCGCCCAGGCAGCCGACGATCCGCGCGTGCAGAGCATCAAGATGACGATGTATCGCGCCGGCGGCGACAGCCCGATCGCCCGCAGCCTGATGCGCGCCGCCGAGCGCGGCGTGCAGGTGGCGGTGCTCGTGGAGCTGAAGGCCCGGTTCGACGAGGCCACCAACGTCACATGGGCCAAGGCGTTGGAACGTGCCGGGGTCCACGTGGTGTACGGCTTCGTCGGGCTCAAGACCCACGCCAAGTGTGTGCTCGTGGTCCGTGCCGACGAGGATGGCCTGCGCCGTTACTGCCACATCGGCACCGGCAACTACAACTCGCGCACCGCCCGGCTGTACGAGGACGTGGGGTTCCTGACCTGTGACCCGCCCGTCGGCGACGACGTGGCACAGCTGTTCAACCACCTCACCGGCTACAGCCGGGCGCACGACTACTACTCGCTGCTGGTCGCGCCGCGCGATCTCCGCGGGCAACTGATCGATCTCATCGAGCACGAGACCACCTTCGGTCCCGAGGGTCACATCACCGCCAAGTTGAACTCGCTCGGCGACCCGGAACTGGTGGAAGCGCTGTACCAGGCCAGCAATGCGGGGGTCCAGATCGATCTGGCGATCCGTGGCATCTGCTGCCTGCGTCCGGGCGTCGCCGGCTTCAGCGAGAACATCCGCGTGCGCTCGATACTCGGTCGCTACCTCGAGCATTCACGCATCGTTCGCTTCGGCCACGGCGACGAGGGCGGCCCGCTGTTCCTCATCGGCTCGGCCGATTGGATGCCGCGCAACCTGGATCGGCGCATCGAGGTGCTCGTTCCGGTCAACCACCCCAAGCACCAGGCGTGGCTCGACCAGGTCTTCAGCTTCGACTTCGCCGACGACATCGTGCGCTGGGAGATGGACGCCGACGGCAGTTGGCAGCGGCGCGGGCCGGAGTCCTTCCCCGATGGTGACTCGCAGGAGCGCTTCTACCACTGGGTTGCCGATCGACAGCGACGCTGATTCGCCCGGCGTTCTCCTGCTGTTCACCGACGGTTCACCTGCCCACAGGGTTGGCGACACCTGAGGTCTCTACGTTGTCGGCGGTGCTCATGTCGGTACATTCCCCAATTCCAACTACCGTTGTCGTCGATGATGTCGGCGACGTGGTGGAGCAGCGAGTGACGACCTTGCAGGACCAGGGAGCCGATGAATCGATCGCTGAAGCCCTCGCCACGCCCGGATTGTTCACCACGGTCGGGTTGTCGGTGCACTATGGCGCGTTCCGCGCCGTGCGTGATGTCAACCTGTCGATCCGCGAGCACGAGATCACGGCGTTCATCGGTCCGTCGGGGTGCGGCAAGACGACCGTGCTGCGGTGCTTCAACCGGATGAACGATCTCATCGTCGGCGCTCGTGTCGAGGGTACGGTCGAGTACCACGGGGTCAACCTCTACGATCCGGCCATCAACCCGGTCGAGGTTCGCCGGCGGATTGGCATGGTGTTCCAGAAGGCGAACCCGTTCCCCAAGAGCATCTACGCCAACGTCGCCTACGGACCACGCCTGACGGGTCTGCACAACAAGGCCGAGCTCGACGAGGTCGTCGAGCGTTCGCTGCGCGGTGCTGCGTTGTGGGACGAGGTCAAGGACCGTCTGAAGGTGTCGGGGTTGAGCCTGTCGGGTGGCCAGCAGCAGCGATTGTGCATCGCCAGAGCGATCGCCGTCGAGCCCGACGTGATCTTGATGGACGAGCCGTGCAGCGCCCTCGACCCCATTGCCACGGCGCGGATCGAAGAGCTGATGCAGGAGATGAAGGAGCGCTACACGATCGTGATCGTCACCCACAACATGCAGCAAGCCGCGCGTGTCAGCGACCGGGTCGCGTTCTTCACGACCGAGGCCAACAGCGAACGTGACCGGCCCACTGGTGTGATGGTCGAGTTCGGGCGCACCGCGAAGATCTACTCGAACCCCAGCGATCCTCGCACCGAGCGCTACGTGACGGGAAGGTTCGGCTGAGATGGACGAGCTCCGCAAAGGCTTTCACAACGATCTCGACGGGGCGCGCGCCGAACTCGTGCGACTCGCCGCGTCGGTCACCGAACTGATCCCCCGAGCAACAGCGGTGTTGCTCGACGGCGATCTCGAAGGGGCCGACTACATCATCCAGGGCGACGACGAGATCGATGCTCGCTCGCTCGATCTCGAGGAGCACTGCTACCGGATCCTGGCGTTGCAGGCACCGGTTGCCAGCGACCTTCGCCAGGTTGTCGCGTTGATGAAGATGATTGCCGACGTCGAGCGTTCCGCCGACCTCGTCTGCAACATCTGCAAGGCGGCGCGTCGCATCTACGGGCACGACCTCGACCCGAAGCTGCGCGGCATCATCTCGCGGATGGGCGAGCAGGCCCAGCAGCTCTACACCGCGGCCATCGAGTCGTTCGTCGAGAACGACGCCGCCAAGGCTGCGGCGATCGACGACATGGATTCCTACCTCGACGGGTTGCAGAAGCAGTTCGTGCAGGCGATCTTCGAGAGCCACGCCGCCGGACGAATCGACCTCCAGGTCGCGGTGCAGCTGGCGGTGGTCGCACGCTTCTACGAGCGGATCGGCGACCACGCCGTCAACGTCGGTGAGCGCGTCCGGTTCGTGATCACCGGGTGGTTGCCCGAGCATCAGGGTGCCGCCCGCTTCCGGCAGCGCACCGACGACACGGGCGAGCTGCAACGGTTGACGACCACCACGCCGGGTGAACCCTCGTCGTGATGACCTTCCGTCGGCGCCGACCGTCCCCGGTCGCCGAATCACACCCCGCCGACGACCGCCAACTCCTCGTGCAGCTCGAAGCCGAGATCCTGCAGCTGCGGCGGGCCCTCGACGCGCTGCCGATCGGCGTGGTGTTGGCCGACTCGACGGGGCACACGACCGTCGAGAACGTCGCCGCACGGACCCATCACGGCCACGCCGCTGTGCTGGTCAAGGAAGCGGTCGAGCGACACGTGCGCAGAGCGGTGCGCGGCGACGCCAGCGGGCAGACCGTCGAGTTCATCGGCCCACCGCGCACGGTCCTCCACGTGCAGGCGATTCCCTTGGAGGACGGGGGCGCGCTGGTGACGATCGACGATGTCAGCGAGCGTGCTCGGCTCGATGCGGTACGTACCGACTTCGTGGCCAACATCAGCCACGAGCTGAAGACGCCGGTCGGAGCGCTCGCCGTGCTGGCAGAGGCGCTGGCCGACGTGGACGACCCGTCAGCAGCTCGCAGGTTGGCCGACAAGATGGTCGGCGAGGCGCACCGCGCGGCGCGAACGATCGACGATCTGCTGGAGCTGTCACGAACCGAGCTCGGCGGTGCAGCGGCGACCGACGTCGTCTCGGTCGCACAGGTGATCGACGACGCGGTGCAGCGCGCCCAGGCCGCAGCGGAGCACCACTCGATCAAGGTCGGTGTCGACCATGGGCCCGGC
>JAYVMH010000073.1:0-9057 GCA_043759015.1 Actinomycetota bacterium | reverse complement strand
GCAAGGGCAACCCGGAGTTCTGGGTCGCGGTCGTCCGGCCGGGTCGCGTGCTGTTCGAGCTCTCGTTCCCCAACGAGGAGACGGCGAAGGCCGCCCTCGCGAAGGCGATCCAGAAGCTGCCGATCAAGGCTCGCATCATCACCCGCGAGGAGACGTACTGACATGGCACGTTCCAACACCGAGCTGAAGGAGATGGACCTTGCGTCCCTCATCGAGGAGCTCCGCGCCACCAAGCAGGAGGCCCTCACCCTCCGCTTCCGCAACGCGACCGGCCAGCTCGACAACAACGCCGAGATCCGCAGCGTGCGTCGCCAGATCGCACGCATCAACACCCACATCCGCGCACGTGAGATCGCGCTGGCAGAGGCAGGCAACTGATGGCCGACACAATCGAAACCCCCGAGAACGCTGAGAACAAGGGGCGCAAGAACCGCAAGACCCGCGAGGGCACCGTCGTCTCGAACAAGATGGACAAGACCGCGGTCGTGGCCGTCATCGAGCGCGTGCGCCACCCGAAGTACGCGAAGTTCGTGATGCGCACCAAGAAGCTCTACGCGCACGACGAGACCAACGACGTCAACATCGGCGACCGGGTGCGCGTGATGGAGACCCGTCCGCTCAGCAAGAACAAGTGCTGGCGGATCGTGGAAGTCCTGGAGCGTGCCAAATGATCCAGCAGGAATCACGTCTGCGCGTCGCCGACAACAGCGGCGCCAAGGAAGTGCTCTGCATCAAGGTGCTCGGTGGCACGCGCCGCCGGTACGCCTCGATCGGTGACATTTTCGTCGCGACGGTCAAGGACGCCATTCCGGGCGCCGCGGTGAAGAAGGGCGATGTCGTCAAGTGCGTCGTCGTGCGGGTGAAGAAGGAGAAGCGCCGCGCCGACGGCAGCTACATCCGCTTCGACGAGAACGCGGCCGTCATCATCAAGGACGACCTCACCCCGCGTGGCACGCGCATCTTCGGCCCGGTCGGCCGCGAGCTGCGCGACAAGAAGTTCATGCGCATCGTGTCGCTGGCCCCGGAGGTGCTGTGACCATGAAGCTCAAGAAGGGCGACACGGTCGTTGTCATCGCCGGCAAGGACAAGGGCCAGGAAGGCGAAGTGGTGCAGGTCATGCCCAGCGCCAACAAGGTCATCGTCAACGGCGTGAACACAGCGAAGAAGCACTCCAAGCCCAGCCGCGGCAACCAGCAGGGCGGCATCATCGATCGCGACATGCCGGTCGACGCCTCCAACGTGATGCTCGTGCACAAGGGCAAGCCCACTCGCGTGGGGTACAAGGTCAACGCCGACGGCACCAAGGTGCGCGTCGCCAAGCGAACGGGTGAGGTGATCTCATGAGCACCGCCGGCACGACGACGGCAACGACAACGGCATCGGCAACGGCAACGGGCCCTCGCCTGAAGCAGCAGTACGACAGCCGGATCCGCGGCGCACTGAAGGACCAGCTCGAGCTCGGCAACCCGATGCAGGTGCCGCGGCTGGAGAAGATCGTGATCAACATGGGCGTCGGCCGTGCCACCCAGCAGCCGTCGCTGCTCGAAGGCGCGGTGTCCGATCTCACCAGGATCAGCGGTCAGAAGCCGATCATCACCAAGGCCGGTACCTCGATCGCATCGTTCAAGCTGCGCGAGGGCCAGTCGATCGGCTGCAAGGTGACCCTCCGCGGCGATCGCATGTGGGAGTTCCTGGATCGTCTGATCGCCGTCGCGATCCCGCGCATCCGCGACTTCCGCGGCCTCCCGGCCACCAGCTGGGACGGCAGGGGCAACTACACGTTCGGTCTCAACGACCAGACCGTGTTCCCGGAGATCGACTACGACAAGATCGACGCTCCTCGCGGCATGGACATCACCATCGTCACGACCGCGACGACCAACGAGGCCGGCAAGGCCCTGCTCGACGCTTTCGGCTTCCCCTTCAAGAAGGGCGTCGACGGCGAGACCGCGATCACGATCAAGCGCCGCGGTCCGAGCCGCGGCGGCAAGGGTGGCGGCCGCGGTGCCGCCCCGGCGAAGAAGAAGAAGTAGGAGAGGGCTCGCAAAATGGCAAAGAAGTCGTTGATCAACAAGGCGAACGCCACCCCGAAGTTCAAGGTGCGCGGGTACACCCGCTGCCGCCGCTGCGGGCGCGCCCGCTCGGTGTTCCGTAAGTTCGGCCTGTGCCGCGTGTGCCTTCGTGAGATGGCGCACGCAGGCGAAATCCCTGGCGTCACCAAGGCCAGTTGGTGAGGAGACCCAATGCTCACTGATCCCATCG
The DNA here is from genome assembly GCA_043759015.1 of Actinomycetota bacterium. Lineage (GTDB taxonomy): Bacteria > Actinomycetota > Acidimicrobiia > Acidimicrobiales > Ilumatobacteraceae > UBA668. The sequence goes on along the minus strand of JAYVMH010000073.1, from coordinate 6,795 downwards.
CCGACATGCTCACCCGAGTCCGCAACGCCAACACGGCGATGCACGACGAGGTTCGCATGCCCGCCTCCAAGCAGAAGGTCGCCCTGGCCGCCATCCTCGTGAAGGAGGGCTACATCACCAGTTTCTCGGTGTCGCCGTCCACGTCGGGGCCCGGCGAGGTTCTGACCATCTCGATGAAGTACTCCAACGATCGTCGCCGCACCATCTCGGGCCTGCGCCGCATCTCCACCCCCGGCTTGCGGATCTACCGCAAGAGCACCGATGTACCTCGCGTGCTCGGTGGCCTGGGTGTGGCTGTCCTGTCCACCAGTCACGGACTCATGACCGACCGCGAAGCGCGCAAGCGCAAGGTGGGCGGCGAGGTCCTGTGCTACGTGTGGTGAGAAAGAAGATTCGTCATGTCTCGTATCGGTAAGTCACCCATCACCGTCCCGGGCGGTGTCGACATCGCCATCGACGGCGCGTCGGTCACCGTCAAGGGCCCCAAGGGAACACTGTCCCGTGAGGTCCCCAGCGTGATCAGCGTCCGCAGGGAAGAGTCTCAGCTCATCGTCGAGCGCCCCAACGACGAGCGGCAGAACCGCTCGTTGCACGGCCTCACGCGCACGCTGGTCAACAACATGGTCGTCGGTGTCACCGACGGCTTCTTCAAGGAACTCGAGATCATCGGTGTCGGTTACCGCGCCGAGGCGCTCAACCCGACGACGCTCCGTCTGGCCCTCGGCTTCAGCCACCCGGTCCTGATGAACGCACCCGAAGGGATCACCTTCGAAGTGCCGACGCAGACGCGCATCATCGTGCGCGGCATCGACAAAGAAGTCGTGGGCCAGGTCGCCGCCAACATCCGCGCCGTGCGCAAACCCGAGCCCTACAAGGGCAAGGGTGTGCGCTACCTCGGCGAGAAGGTCCTGCGCAAGGCCGGCAAGACCGGTAAGAAGTGAGCCGGGAAGAGAGCATCTCATGAGCAACGTCGCACAGCAGCGCCGCAACGGTCGCATCATCCGCCACCGTCGTGTGCGCAAGAAGATCCACGGCACCGCGGCCCGTCCGCGCCTCGCCGTCTACCGTTCGAACAAGCACCTCAACCTGCAGGTGATCGACGACGAGTCGGGCCGCACCCTGGTGTCGGCCACCACCAACGAACCGTCGATCAAGGGCGAGGGTGCCGGTGGCACCGTCGGGGCCGCCGCCCGTCTGGGCACGGTCATCGCCGACCGCGCCAAGGCCGCAGGCATCGACAAGGTCGTCTTCGACCGTGGTGGGTACCTCTACCACGGCCGCATCGCCGCAGTAGCCGCTGCGGCCCGTGAAGCAGGTTTGGAGTTCTGATGGCTGCCCCCTCGAATTTCGGTAACAACCGCAACGAAGAGCGCGCTCCGGACCCCAGCGGTCTTCGTGAGTCGCGTGTCATCACCATCAACCGCGTCGCCAAGGTCGTCAAGGGCGGCCGTCGCTTCTCATTCACGGCGCTGGTCGTCGTCGGCGACGGCAATGGCCGCGTGGGCCTCGGGTACGGCAAGGCCAAGGAAGTGCCGCTGGCGATCCAGAAGGGCACCGAAGAGGCGAAGAAGAACCTGTTCGACGTGCCGCTGGCCGGCAGCACGATCACCCACCCGATCATCGGCATCAACTCTGCCGGTCGTGTGCTGATGAAGCCGGCCGCTCCCGGTACGGGCGTGATCGCCGGTGGCGCTGCTCGCATCATCCTGGAAGAAGCAGGCATCCACGACGTGCTCTGCAAGTCGCTCGGTTCGGCCAACGCCATCAACGTGGCCCGCGCCACGATCAACGGGCTCAAGTCGCTGCAGCGACCCGACGAGGTCGCGGCTCGCCGCGGTCTGCCGGCCGAAGAGTTCGTGCCCAAGGGCGTGCTGAAGGCGTACAACGACCGCAAGAAGCAGATCGCTGCGGGGGAGACCCACTGATGAGGATCGACACCAACTACACCGGCAAGACCCTCACGGTCCGCCAGATCCGTTCGGCGATCGGCAACAAGCCCAAGAACCGCGGCACGCTGCGCGCGCTGGGACTGCGCAAGATCGGCGACACGAACGTGCTGCCCGATCGCCCGGAGATCCGCGGCATGCTCGCCCGCGTCCCGCACCTCATCGAGGTGTCCGAGAACGCGGCAGAGAAAACGGCAGAGAAAACGGCAGAGAAGGGAAACGCCTGACATGCGCGTCGATGAGCTCTCCCCCGCACCGGGGTCCAACAAGGCCAAGAAGCGCGTCGGTCGCGGCATCGGCGGCAAGGGCGGCAAGACCGCCGGCGCCGGCACCAAGGGCCAGCAGTCGCGTGGTCGCGGCAAGGTTGCCCGCGGCTTCGAAGGTGGCCAGATGCCGCTCAAGCAGCGCGTCCCGAAGTTGAAGGGTTTCAACAACCCGTTCCGTGTCGAGTACAGCCCGGTCAACCTCGACCAGCTGGCGGCGATGAACGAGGCCACCGTCACCCCGGAGACCCTCGTGGCCTCCGGCTACGTGCGCAAGAACACCTTCGTGAAGGTCCTCGCGCGCGGCGAGATCACCTCCGCCGTGCACCTCACCGCCCACGCCGTGTCGAAGGCCGCCGATGCGGCCATCGTCGCCGCAGGCGGTAGCGTCACGCTCCTGCCGCTGCCCTTCAAGCAGGGTCGCCCGCCCGTCAAGGGCAACCAGTTCACCAACCGCTGATCTCCGATTTCGTCGCCGCGGCGACGAACCGAACCCTCTTGGGAGCCCACCCGTGTTCTCGAACCTGAAGAACGTCTTCAAGGTGCCCGATCTGCGGAACAAGATCCTGTTCCTCCTCGCGCTGGTCCTGCTCTATCGCATGGGCAATGCGATCCGGGTTCCCGGCATCGACCGCGAGGCCGTGAAGCAGTTCAAGAAGGGGGTCGAGTCGCAAGGCGCGCTCGGCTTCCTGGACATGTTCTCCGGCGGCGCGTTCGGCAGCTTCAGCATCTTCGCGTTGGGCATCATGCCCTACATCACCTCGAGCATCATCATGCAGGTGCTCGGTGTGGTGATCCCGAAGTTGGAGAAGCTCCAGCAGGAGGGCGCGGTCGGTCAGCGCAAGATCACCCAGTACACCCGCTACCTCGCGATCGGCATCGCCACGCTGCAGGCCACGGCGCTCACGTTCATCTTCGGCAACGGCAACGGCAACGCGTTCTTCGGTGCGGCGCAGCGCCTGCCCCAGAACATCAAGCTCCTCACGGACGGCATGTGGCCCCGCGGCTACCTCGTCATCGTCACCCTCGTCGGCGGTACGGCCGCGCTGATGTGGATCGGCGAGCTGATCAGCCAACGCGGCATCGGCAACGGCATGAGCATGATCATCATGGCGTCGGTCGTCAGTCGCCTGCCGTTCGGCTACTACTCGATCTTCCAGGAGAAGAACTGGGTGCCGTTCGTGCTGCTGATCATGGTCAGCGTCGGCATCGTGGTCGCCGTCGTGCGCGTCGAACTGGCGCAACGACGCATTCCTGTGCAGTTCGCCAAACGGGTGGTGGGTCGCCGCATGTACGGCGGCCAGAGCACGTACATCCCGCTGAAGGTGAACCAGAGCGGCGTCGTCCCGATCATCTTCGCCAGCTCGATCCTCCTGCTGCCGGTGCTGCTCAGCAACCTGCTGGGTGGTAGCAACGGCAGCGGCTGGCGGGCGACCATCCAGAAGTGGGTCGACACCCACCTCGTGAACAGCCAGAACTGGGTGTACATCGCGCTGTTCTCGGTGATGATCGTCGCCTTCGCCTACTTCTACAACTCGATCGCGTTCGACCCGATCCGCCAGGCCGACCAGATCCGTCGCCAAGGCGGCTTCATCCCGGGCGTTCGCCCCGGCCCGCAGACCGAGCGCTACCTCTCCAAGGCCGTCAACCGCATCACGTTGCCGGGCGCGGTGTTCGTCGCCTTCATCGCCATCGTGCCGTACCTGCTGCTGTGGGCCTTCGGTGTTCGCAACTTCCCGTTCGCCGGAACCACCGTGCTGATCGCCGTCGGCGTGGCGCTGGAACTGATGCGCCAGATCGACAGCCAACTCATGTTGCGCAACTACGAGGGCTTCCTGAAGTGATCCCGGGCGCCCGGCTGATCCTGCTCGGGCGCCAAGGCGCTGGCAAGGGGACCCAGTGCGTCCGGTTGTCGCGCCACTTCGTGGTACCCCACATCAGCACGGGCGACATGCTGCGAGCCGCGGTCCGCGAGGGTAACGAGCTCGGCGTGATGGCCAAGCGGGTGATGGATCAGGGTGGGCTCGTCGGCGACGAGATCATGGTCGGCGTCGTGCGTCAGCGGCTCGGCCAGTCCGATGCGGTCCGCCGTGGCTACATCCTCGACGGCTTTCCGCGGACCGTGCCCCAGGCACAGGCACTCGACGAGATCACCTTCACGCTGCCGATCGACATCGTGGTCGACCTCGACGTGCCACGCGACCTGGTCGTCCAGCGGCTGTCGTCGCGGCGCGTGTGCCGCGACTGCGGCACGAACTACGTGGCAGCCGGCGTGGAGAAGCTGCCCTGGATCTGCGAGGTGTGCGGCGGCGACGTGATGCACCGCGACGACGACACGCCCGAGGCGATCGCCCAGCGCCTCGACCTCTACGAGCAGCAGACCGAGCCGCTGATCGAGTACTACCGCGAACAGCGCCGCCTCGCCGTCATCGACGGCGTCGCCTCGCCCGACGAGGTGTTCAAGCGTCTGACGACGGCGGTGGACACCGCTCGCCGCGTCGGCTGATGGCTCGCTTCGGCCGTGCAGGGATCCCGCGGCGGACTGCGGAGCAACTGCGCCACATGCGTGCCGCGGGCAGGGTGGTGGCCGAGATGCACGTGGTGGTGCGCGTCGCGGCCAAGCCCGGCGTGACGACCGCCCACCTGAACAAGCTCGCCGCCGACGTCATCGAACGGCGCGGGGCGACGTCGAACTTCTTCGGCTACCACGGGTTCCCGGCGGTGATCTGCACGTCGGTGAACGATGCGGTCGTGCACGGCATCCCGAGCGGCCGTGTCCTGCTGGAAGGCGACGTGCTCTCTGTGGACTGCGGCGCGATCGTCAACGGCTGGCACGGGGATGCTGCGTTCACGATGGGGATCGGCTCGATCACTGCGGAGGCCCAACGGCTGATCGACACCGCGGACGCCGCGCTCGCCGCGGCGATCCGCCAGATGCGACCGGGCAACCACCTCGGCGACGTCGGCCACGCGATCGGGTCGGTGGTCGCCGCGGCCGGCTTCGGCAACCCCGTGGACTTCTGCGGGCACGGGATCGGCCGCGCAATGCACGAGGATCCCGATGTCGAGAACCGCGGTCGGCCCGGTCGGGGCCTCGAGCTCCTCGATGGCGTTGTGCTGGCCATCGAGCCGATGCTCATCGCCGGAGGCGGCGACGACGTGCTACAGCTCGCCGACGGTTGGACGGTGGTGACCGCCGATGGTTCACTGGCCGCCCACGCTGAGCACACGGTCTTGACGAACGCCGGACAACCGGAGATCCTCACCCGTCCGTAGTCCTTCGTCGGGGCCTGTCAAGCACACGTTTGCCTTCGGCAGACGTGCGAAACCTTGAGTGGCTTTCATCGCGGCGACACTGCTCGGCCACCTTCCATTCATCGGGCCGACACGGACCCGCTTCCTCGACGCCGATCTCGTCTCAGCGTAGAGCCACCCCGTGGACGACCACCGGGGTACCGTTGAAGATGGTGTGGCGCACCTTGCCGCGGACGGTTCGTCCGGCGTAGGGAGTGTTCCTGCTCTTGCTCGCCAGGCCCGCGGGCACCACGGTCCACTCGGCGCCGGGGTCGAACACGACGAGGTTCGCGGGTTCGCCGACCTCGATCGGCCTGCCATGGCGATCCGCAACTCCAGCGATGGCGGCGGGCCGCCAGCTCAGCAGCGCGACGACCTTGGCGATCGGCAGGTCCAGTTCGGTGATCGCCAATGCGAGCGCGGTCTCCAGCCCGAGCATGCCGGGTGGTGCCTGATCGAGCGGCGCCTCCTTCGTGTGCGGTGCGTGTGGGGCGTGGTCGGTGGCGATGGCGTCGATCGTTCCGTCGGCGAGGCCCGCCTTGATCGCCGCGATGTCGGCGGCGGTGCGCAGCGGCGGGTTCACCTTGTACACCGCGTCGTAGCCGACGAGGAGCTCGTCGGTGAGCGTGAAGTGATGGGGCGCGGCTTCGGAGGTGATCGGCAGGCCCTCCGCCTTCGCCTGGCGCACGAGGTGCACGCTGCGCTCGGCGCTGAGGTGGAGGAAGTGCATCGGCACGCCAGTGAGTCGAACGAGCTCGATGTCGCGGAACACCATCAGCTCCTCGGCGATCGACGGCCACCCCGGCAGGCCGAGCCGGCTGCAGCACGCGCCCTCGTGCATGACCGCGCCCTTGGTGAGCGACGCGACTTCGCAGTGCTGGGCGAGCACGATGCCGAGTGGTTTCGCGTACTCGAGCGCGCGGCGCATCAGCTGCGGGTCCTGCACGCCGTTGCCGTCGTCGGTGAACAGATGGACCCCCGCGGCACTGAGCTCGCCGTACGGGGCGAGCCGCTCGCCCGCCCGGCCGACGGTGATGCAACCGGCGGGCAGCACTTCGCACAGGCCGGCGCGGCGGCCCTGCTCGCGCACGAACTCGACCACAGCGACGCTGTCCTGTGCGGGGTCGGTGTTGGGCATCGCCACGACGGCCGTGAACCCGCCGAGCGCGGCAGCGCGACTGCCGGTCTCGATGGTCTCGGCCTCCTCCTTGCCCGGCTCGCGGAGGTGGACGTGGAGGTCGACGAAGCCAGGGCTGACGATGCATCCGGTGGCGTCCAGGATGGTGTCGTCG
>JAYVMH010000072.1:0-4141 GCA_043759015.1 Actinomycetota bacterium | reverse complement strand
GCATGCTGGGCCACGTGGCGTCGGCGCCGGTGAAGCAGGCCCACTACTGCGCTTCCAAGGGAGCCGTCGTCAACCTCACCCGCGAGCTCGCCGCGCAGCGCTCCTCCTCCTGGCAGGTCCCGGCAGCACGTTCATGACCGGTCAGAGCGTCATCGTCGATGGGGGTTGGACGGCACGTTGACGGCACCGATTAGGTTGTGCAGATGGGCCTCATCGACAAGCTCGACCTGTCTGCGCGGCTCGATCGGGATGAGTACGACAAGCGGTTGCTCAAAGGTCAGCGACGCTTTCTCCAACTTCGGCTGACGCTCGGCGGGTTCATGGAGAACGGCCGGATCGGGCCGGGGATCCTGGTTATCATGGAAGGCCCGGATGCGGCCGGCAAGGGTGGTGCGAGCAAGGTGCTGGTCAACCACCTCGACCCTCGGCACTACCGCGTCGTCAGCTACGGCGCTCCCTCCAAGGTGGAAAAGGACCACCACTTCCTGTGGCGCTTCTACACCGAGTTGCCCGGTCTGGGTCAGATGGGTGTGTTCGACCGCAGCTGGTACGGCCGTGTGCTCGTCGAACGCATCGAGGGCTTCTGCAGCCGAGAAGAGTGGCGGCGGGCGTACAAGGCGATCGTCGACTTCGAGGAATCCCTGTGCCTGGAAAGCCTCATCCTCGTCAAGATGTACATGCACATCAGCGACGAGGAGCAGCTGGCCCGCTTCGAGAGCCGCGGTGCGGATCCACTGAAGAAGTGGAAGCTCACCGAGGAGGACTGGCGCAACCGCGAGAAGAACCGCGACTACGAAAAGGCCGCGGAGGAGATGTTCGCCCGCACCGACCACAAGTTCGCGCCGTGGGACGTGATCTCCGGCCAGCAGAAGCGTCGGGCGCGTGTCGCCGCCCTCGAGACGTTGATCGCGCGCGTCGAGGAAGGCATGCGCCGCTGGGGCATCGACGTGCCACCCGCCGCAGGCGCGGACGCGGGCTGAGCCTCGGATCAGATCGGCGGGCGCCGGTGCGCCCACGGCTGCGCAGCCTCGAGCTGCGCGGCGACGCGGATCAGCAGATCCTCCCGACCGTAGGCAGCGACCAGCTGCACCCCGATCGGTAGCCCGTCGGCGGTCCAGTGCATGGGCAAGCTGATCGCGGGTTGGCCGCTGGCGTTGAACGCCGGTGTGAACGCCACGACCTCACCCGCGCGCACCATGGGCGCCATCGGCTGTTGCGGGTCGTTCCGATACTCACCGATGCGGGTCGGAGGCTCGGCCAGCGTCGGCGACACCAACAGGTCCCAGCCGTCCGCCCACCACTGCTGCACCGCACGGCGGAACTCGACGTTGGCGGCGAGCGCCAGCGCGTAGTCCACGCCGTTGACGCTCCGGGCGAACTCGGCTTGCACCTGGTTGTGCAGTTCGATGTCGTCCTCGCCGAGGTCGCGCCCGAGCTGCGCGGCGACCCTGGCGAACGAAGCACCCATGTTCGTGCTCCACATCGCGCCGAACCGGCGAGCGAACTCGGGGTTCGCCAGTGCGGTGGGGAAGCCGGGCTCGACGTGATGACCCATCGATTCCAGCAGTGCGGCCGTCGCCCTCGCCGCGTGGCTGCACTCCTGATGGACCGGACCGCCGAACGGATGACGGTCGAGCAAACCGACGCGCAGTGGCTCCACCGGTGCGCCCACCTCGCTGAGGTACGAACGCGTGGGTGCGGCCGCAATGACGGTGTCGCCGATGCCCGGGCCGTGGACCGCGTCGAGCATGGCGGCCGTGTCGCGCACGGTGCGACTGAGGCAGAGCTCGACGCCGAGGTTGCTCTCGTCGCGGTACGGGCCGAGCGTGATCCTGCCCTGGCTCGGCTTCAGCCCGACGAGCCCGCAGTTCGCCGCGGGAATTCGAATGCTTCCGCCGCCGTCGCTGGCGTGGGCGATCGGCACCATGCCGGCTGCGACCGCGGCGCCCGAGCCGCCGCTGGAGCCACCGGGGGAGTGGTCCGTGTGCCAGGGGTTGCGAGTGGGCCCCCAGGCGATCGGCTCGGTGGTCGGCAGGCTGCCGAACTCAGGGCTGTTGGTACGACCGGCGGTCACGAGCCCGGCCGCCTTGAACCGAGCAACGAGCGTGGTGTCGGACGGGGAGATGGGGGCGGCGGACTTCAGCGCCCGACAGCCGTTGCTCAAGGTCTGGCCGGCGAAGTGCGCCCACAGATCCTTGAGCAGGAACGGCACACCACGAAAGGGGCCGTCCGGGAGGTCGGAGGTGGCGATGCCGCGGGCGTGGTCGAACCACCGGATCACGACCGCGTTGAGGCTCGGGTCGATGGCTTCGATCCGCTCGATGGCGGCGTCGAGCAGCTCCAGCGCGTTCACGTCGCCGCGTCGCACCATCGCTGCCTGTTCGGTGGCGTCGAGCCATCGGGTGTCGTCGGCCAAGGAAGTCATGGGTGTTGTGTAGCACCTCACGAGTAGCGTGCTCCGAACCGTGGCCACCGTCGACCCCGCCTCATCGCCGCAATCCGAGCCAGCCGAATCCGAACCCGCCGGGCTGTCCACGAGGGAGGTGCTCCGTCACGGGAGCGTGAGCGCGCTCCTGGTCGCCAACATCGTGCTGTACACCGGGGTCACGCTGCAGGCAGCGGCACTGGGCAAGCAGGCGTTCGACATCACCGGTCGGGCAGCCGACCTCGGCTGGATCGGACTGTGCGAGTTCCTCCCGGCCGCACTGTTGGTGCTGGTGACCGGTCCCCTCGTCGATCGACACGACCGGAAGCGCATCGCCGTGTTCGCGATCCTCGCCGAGGTCGTCACGTCGGTCGCGTTGCTGTTGTACGCGCTCGGCAAGCCGACCAAGGTGTGGCCGCTGTTCGTGATCGCGTTCATGTACGGCATCTCTCGCGCGTTCATGGCGCCCGCCACCCGCACCATGCCACCGATGGTCGCGCCCGCCGGTGGACTGCCCAAGGTGATCGCCCTGTGGTCGGGCACATGGACCGCGGCGTCGATCCTCGGCCCGGCGATGTCGGGCTTCCTGTATGCAGTGCACCCATGGGTGGCATACCTCGCGTCCAGTGCACTGATCGCGGCCGCGGCGTTCTTCGTCGGCCTCATCAGGTTCGAACGCGTACTCGCGCCGCCCGACCCCGACGAGAAGCCGACGTTCCGCAGCGCAATCGAAGGCCTGTTGTTCATCCGTCGTACCCCGATCCTGTTCGCGGCGATCTCGCTCGACCTCTTCGCCGTGCTCTTCGGAGGGGCGGTCGCGCTGCTGCCGGCGATCGCCAAGGACCGGCTCCTCGTCGGCGACGTCGCCTACGGATGGCTTCGCGCCGCGCCGGGAATCGGTGCTGCGGCGATGGCGCTGGCGCTCGCCATTCGGCCCGTTCGTCGCAGGGTCGGGCGCAAGCTGCTGTTCGTGGTCGCGGTGTTCGGGCTCGCCACGATCGTGCTCGGCGTCACCCGTAGCTACGCGGTCGCGTTCGGGGCCCTGATCGTGCTCTCCGCGGCCGACATGGTGAGCGTGTTCATCCGTGGGTCGCTCGTGCCGCTGGTGACGCCGGACGAGAAGCGCGGTCGGGTGATGGCGGTGGAGAACGTCTTCATCGGCGCGAGCAACGAGCTCGGAGCGTTCGAGAGCGGGCTCGTCGGCCAGGCGCTCGGAACGCCGGCGACGGTGATCGGCGGCGGTGTGGCAACCGTGGCTATCGTCGGTCTGTGGTGGTTCAGCTTCCCCTCATTGCGCGACGTCGACCGATTGGAAGATCTGGGTCACTGACGGCCCTCGCGGCGGCGTTGGTGCTCGCCGCCTGCACACCAGGCACGACCCTCACGACGACGACCCTCTCGACAACGACGTCGACGACAACGACCCTCACGACAACGACCCTCTCGACAACGACGTCAACGAGAACGACGTCGACGACAACGACCCTCACGGCAACCACGTCTACGTCAACGTCAACGACAACGAGAACGACAACGGCGCCGAGCTACGCGTTCCCGTTCTCCGGTCACAAGGTCAGCTGGGGGACCACCCACCACGACTACCCGGCGATCGATGTGTTCGGCTGTGGTGCCACCGTGCTGTCACCCACCAACGGCACCGTGGTCCAGGTGCGCGACGTCGACCTCTGGGATCCCAAGGTGAACGCCGGATCCACG
>JAYVMH010000071.1:0-9089 GCA_043759015.1 Actinomycetota bacterium | reverse complement strand
TACGCGCGGCGCGGCTGGTGGGGCCTCGCGACACCGGTGGCCGTGTGCTGGTGCAGACGTTCGTCCCGGACCACGAGGTGCTCCGCGCCGTTCAACTCGCCGACCCCGGCCGGCTCGTGGATGGCGAGCTCGCGCGTCGTCGGCTGCTCGGCCTTCCGCCGTTCCGAGCGTTGGCGGTGATCGAGGGATCCGGTGCGGAGGAGTTCGCGCGGGAGTCCGGCCTCGAGGTCGCGGTGACGGCGAGGGGGGCGATGGTGCGGTCGGACTCTTGGATGGAGCTCGGCCATGCGCTGGCGATCACCCCCCGCCCCAGAGGATCGCGGCTGCGCGTCGAGGTCGACCCACCTCGGGTGTGAGAGTTCAGCCGAGGCCAGGTTGACGCGTCGAGCGAAGGATGCGGTAGCCGGCGGAGGAGGCGAGGCGAGTGGTGGGGTGGCCGGCCGCGGTGAGCCAGGTCTGCAGCGAGTCGCTGCCGAGGTGCTTGTGGACGACCAGCACCGCCTCGCCGCCGTCGTCGAGGCTGGCGAGCCAGCGCAGCAGCATCGCGTGCAGCCCGGGCTTGCCGATGCGGATCGCCGGGTTGCTCCAGATGGTCGAGAACCGGAGCCCGATCGGCACGTCGTCGGGCGAGGCGACGTTCAAGTTGGTCACGCCGTTCTCGATCGCGTTGTGCCGGCACAGTTCGCGGGCGCGCTCGTTCACATCGACGGCCCAGACCGTCGCGGCAGGTGCTCGACGGGCCATCGTCAGCGCGATGGCGCCCGTGCCACAGCCCAGGTCGAGCAGGTGACCGGTGGACGCAGGTGCGGGTGCCTTCAACAGCAGCAGCTTCGTGCCGCCGTCGATGCGGTGGTAGCCGAACACACCCCGGTCGGTGCGCAGCGTCAGTTGCGTGTCGGGGAGCAACAGGGTCACGTCGCGCGGTGCCGATTCGGCGGTCGGTTCTTCGTCGAAGTAGTGGGAACCGGGCGCGGCCATCGGTCGCTAGCCTTGCAGCATGGCGCAGCAGATCCGCACCTTCGGCGACCCGGTGCTCAAGTCCAAGGCATCGAAGGTCGCCGAGATCGACGGCAAGGTTGCTCGCCTGGTCGACGACATGTTCGACTCGTTGTACGAGACCGACACCGGCGTCGCTCTGGCCGCACCCCAGATCGGTGTGCAGAAGCAGATTGTTGTGTGGGACATCGACGACGAGCCGATGGCGATCATCAACCCCGAGGTGGTCGAGTCCGACGGGGAGTTCGTCTACACCGAGGGATGCCTCAGCATCCCCGAGTTGTACGTGGACATCCTCCGACCGAACAGGGTGCTCGTCCGCGGCTTCACGCTCGACGGCGACGAAGTGGAGATCGAGGCCGAGGAGTTCCTCGGTCGGATGTTCCAACACGAGATCGACCATCTCAACGGCGTGCTCATGTTCGACCGGATGACACCCGAGCAGCGCAAGGACGCGATGTCGGAATATCGCCGGCTGCAGGAGATGCCGCAGCCGCAGGCACCCCGTCGTCTTCGCCTGAAGTGACGCGCTGACGATGTTGCGCAGCCTGTGATCCGCCGCCGCCTGGCCTACTTCGGCACTCCGGCGATGGCGGTACCACCGCTGAAGGCGCTCGTCGACGCCGGCCACGAGATCGCGATGGTGATCACCCGCCCCGACAAGCGCAGAGGTCGGGGTGGCGAGCTCGGCCCGAGCGCTGTCAAGCACGCGGCGGTCGAGCTCGGGCTGCCCGTGTCGCACGCCGTGGACGACGTGCTCGGTCAGGGGATCGAGCTCGGCGTCGTGGTCGCGTTCGGTCAGTTGATCAGGCCGAACGTGTTGCACGAGGTGCCGATGGTGAACCTGCACTTCTCGCTGCTGCCCCGGTGGCGCGGCGCAGCGCCGGTCGAACGGGCGCTCTTGGCCGGCGACGCGGAGACCGGGGTCTGCGTGATGAAGCTCGAAGAAGGCTTGGACACCGGTCCCGTCTACGACACCGTTCGTGTCGCGATCGCCGCCGCTGTCACCGCCGACGACCTTCGGGCCGAGCTCGTGCGGGCGGGGACCGACCAGTTGGTGCGAGTCCTGGCCGAGCCGTTGGCGGACCCGAAGCCGCAGGAGGGCGAGCCCGTGTACGCCGCCAAGATCCGGCCGGCGGAGTTGCGGATCGACTGGTCGCAGTCCGTCGACCTGATCGATCGCTTGGTGCGACTCGGCGGCGCGTGGACCACCTTCCGCGGACGGCGGATGAAGGTGATCGAAGCGGTGGCCGACGGTGCATCGTCGGGTGCCGCTCCCGGACTCCGGCTGGTGCGCGTGCAGCCCGAGGGCAAGCCCGTACTGTCGTACGCGGACTGGGTGCGCGGCGCGAGACCCGGCCCCGACGAGCGGTTCGAATGACTCGATCGGCGCGCATGGTCGCGTTCCGGTGCCTGCAGCGCATCGACCACGAAGGGGCCTACGCCAACCTGGTCACGGCCGCGGAGCTGAGCCGCAGCGATCTCTCCGACCGCGACAGGAAGTTCGTCACCGAGCTCGTCTACGGCACGACCCGTATGCGCCGGGCCTGCGATGCCCTGATCGATCGCTTCGTCTCCGCGACACCGTCGCCGGAGGTGCGTACGGTTCTCCGCCTCGGCACCTATCAGCTCTACTTCGCCGGCGTCCCGGCCCACGCCGCGGTTGGTGAAACCGTCGAGCTCGCTCCCGAGCGTGCCCGTGGCTTCGTGAACGCGGTGCTGCGACGAGTGTCCACGACCCCCATGACGTGGCCATCCGAGGCGGTCCGGCTGAGCTACCCCGACTGGATCGTCGAACGCCTCGTCGGCGAGCTCGGCGCGCACGACGCGATGGAGGCGTTGGCGGCGATGAACGAGGCGCCGCCGGTGTACGAACGCAACGACGGCTACATCCAGGACCTGGGCAGCCAATGGGTCGCGGCAGCCGTCCCCGCCACGCCGGGGCAGATCGTCCTCGACGTGTGCGCCGCGCCCGGTGGCAAGGCCACCGGCATCGCCGCGGCGGGCGCGACGGTCGTTGCCGCCGATCTGCAGCCCCAACGCGTCGGGCTGATCCAGGCCAACGTCCGCAAGCTGGGCGCCACCGCGGTGCTCGGCGTCGTCGCCGACGGTACCGCGCCACCGTTCGCGCCCGCGTCGTTCGACCACGTGCTGATCGACGCTCCGTGCAGCGGGCTCGGCACGTTGCGCCGCCGCGCCGATGCCCGTTGGCGGATCCAGCGCTCCGACGTCGGCGAGCTCGCGTCGCTGCAGCAGCGGATCCTCGACGCGAGCTCGTCGCTCGTGCGTCCCGGTGGCACGCTCGTCTACAGCGTGTGCACGCTGCTGGCCGAGGAATCCACCGCCCACCGCTCGCCGGCCCACTTCGACGTCATCGCCGATCGTCCGCCAGGGGAGTGGCGTCCTTTCGGCGACGGCTGGCGGGTGCTGCCGCACGATGCGGGCACCGACGGCATGATCCTGATTCGGTACCGTAGGCGGTCATGACCGACCAGCCCCGCCTGCTCGCCAAGGTGCTGACCGTCAGCGACGGCGTCGTCGCCGGGACGCGAGTGGATGCCAGCGGCACCGCACTCGTCGAACTGCTCGTCGCGAACGGCTTCGACGTCGTGGACCGGAGGGTGGTGGCGGACGGCGTCGACAACGTCGCGGCCGCGCTCGTCGCACTCACCGACGGTTTCGAGGGTGTCGTGGTCTCGACGGGCGGAACGGGCTTCGCGCCACGCGACCAGACACCGGAAGGCACCCGCGCGGTCATCGAACGCGAGGCACCGGGGCTTGCCGAGGCGATGCGCTTGGTGAACCCCCTCGGGCGACTGTCGCGTGGCATCGTCGGAATCCGCGGCCAGGCGATCATCTGCAACACACCCGGCTCGCCAAAGGGTTGCGTCGAGCAGCTCGGTGCAGTACTCGACGTGCTGCCCCATGCCGTGCGGCTGCTGAACGAATCTCCCACCCAGCACTGAAGTGCTCGCCGATAGCCTCCACAACGTGTTGAAGCTGGTGCTCCCCAAGGGTTCGCTCGAGAAGGCGACGCTCGACCTCTTCGAGGCCGCCGACCTCCCCGTCCAGCGCTCGTCAGCGGTCGACTACAAGGCGACCATCGACGATCCGCGCATCGGCGAGGTTCGCATCCTGCGTCCCCAGGAGATCCCCACGTACGTGAGCGAGGGCTTGTTCGATCTCGGCATCACCGGCCGCGACTGGGTGGAGGAGACCTCGAGCGACGTGATCAGCCTCGGTGAGCTCAGGTACTCGAAGGCCACGGCGCTGCCGATCAAGGTCGTCGTGGCGGTCGCAGGCGACTCCGACGTCACCACAGTCGATCAGCTGCCCCACGGCGTGCGGGTGAGCACCGAGTACCCCGAGCTCACCCGGCGGTTCTTCGCGGCGAAGGGCATCGACGCCGACATCCGCCTGAGCTACGGCGCAAGCGAAGCCAAGATCCCCGACATCGCCGATTGCATCGTCGACATCACCGAGACCGGGCGGGCGCTGCGTGCTGCCGGCCTGCGCATCATCGACGAGATCCTGCAGAGCTACACCGAGGTGGTCGCCAACCGGGCCGCGTACGACGATCCGGTCAAGCGCCATGCCATGGGCCAGTTGATGACGTTGCTGAATGGCACGCTCGATGCGCGTGGCAAGGTGTTGGTGAAGATGAACGTCGGGGCGGATGCGCTCGACGGCGTGATCGCCCTGTTGCCCTCGATGAAGTCGCCGACCGTGAACCCACTTGCCGGCAACGGCGGGTTCGCAGTGGAGACCGTCGTCGCCAAGCGCCAGATCAACACGCTCATCCCCGCACTCAAAGACGCCGGAGCAACCGGCATCCTCGAGTTGCCGATCTCCAAGATCATCCCGTGACCCTTCTTGCCGGGTCGGTGTTCGCCGGGTTCGTGCTCGCCGGCGCCGTGGTGTCGTTCGACCGTGACATCGGACTCGGCGAGGTCCGTGCGCAGGACGGCACGCTGTACCCGTTCCACTGCATCGAGATCGCCGATGGCAGCCGCGACATCGCGATCGGCACGGTCGTGTCGTTCGGACTGATCGGGAAGCTCGGCCGGTACGAAGCGGCCCGCCTCACGCCGTCGTGAGATGAACGAACGCGACGGGCGAATCCTCGACGTGCTCCGCTTGCTTCGCGACGGCGAGGTCGTCACCTACGGGGACATCGCCGAGGACGCCGGCTACCCGAGGATGAGCCGCCTCGTCGGTCGCATCCTGGCCACCTCGGAGGAGGAACTGCCGTGGTGGCGGGTGGTGAACAGCGTAGGTCGGCTCGTGCCCGGCCACGAACGCGAACAAGCGCAGCTCCTGCGCGCGGAGGGTGTTGCGGTGAGCGAAGGGCGAGTGCGGGCCGCGCCGATCGGGCGGTTCAGGCGCCCGACGCGTTCTTGATCTGCACGAACGCGAGCCGGATGTTGCTGAGAGCCTCGGCCATCGTCACGTGGTCCGGCCCGATGCGGTCGCCGAGGCCCTCCACCAAGCAGCCCATTGCGTCGATCGCCAGCGCCGCCGACGCCAACCGCGGCGGCTCGGCGCTGAGGTGGATCGCCGCCAGTTCGTAGAGGCCCATCAGGTGGTTGGTGACGACCACCTCGGCCGGGATCTCGCCCAGCCGGGCACGGGCCTCGCGCAGCGCGGCGTCGGCCTCCTCCGGTTCGTTGTCGGCGGGGAAATCGTGGTCGTCCTGGGGGTCGCTGGTGTCATCGCTGGCCACGCTTGGTACCCTACCGGTCTGACAACTGAGGCGAAGTGGGGTGTCGCGTGCGACAAACCCCCACCCGGCCACCCGAGGGTGCGCTCCGGGTCGACGATGAATGCGTAGCATGCCGCCTGGTGCGGTGTGTGTCCGTGTGGTTCGGCGACTTCGCATCGCCAACACAGGAGGGGACACACCCATTGCACAGGAGTGAGCAGCCATAGCACCGCCGCAGCAACCAGAACACCGGTACAACGAGCGCATTCGTGCCCGTGAGGTCCGCCTCATCGGCGCCGACGGCAACCAACTGGGCATCAAAGCCCTGCCCGAGGCACTCCAACTGGCCCGCCGGCTCGATCTCGACCTCGTCGAGGTCGCGCCGATGGCAACGCCGCCCGTGTGCCGGATCATGGACTACGGCAAGTTCCGTTACGAGGAGAGCCAGAAGGCCAAGGAGTCACGCAAGAAGACCGTCCAGGTGTCGATCAAGGAAGTGAAGTTCCGTCCGAAGATCGGCAAGGGCGATTTCGACACCAAGGTGCGCCACATGCAGGACTTTCTTGCAGAGGGCCACAAGGTGAAGGTGACACTGCAGTTCCGTGGGCGCGAGATGGCCCACCCCGAACTGGGCTCGAAGATCCTCGACGCGGTGCTCGAGCAGGTCGGCCCTGCCGGCAAGGTCGAGACGCAAGCTCGGCTCGAAGGGCGCAACATGACGATGGTCATCGCTCCCGAGAAGAAGGCGCAACCGAAGAAGCACACCGAGGCGAAGCACCAGGGTCCCGAGTCGGCACCGGCCGACGAAGCACCCCCCGCCGAGCCCGACCCCGCCTGACAGATCGCCAGCGCGAACCGGGTCGTACCTCGGTGCGACCCAGCGAAAACCCGGTGGAGGCGCGTCCCCCACCACACCACGAGGACACATCACCATGCCCAAGATGAAGACCAGCAAGACCGCCGCCAAGCGGTTCTCCAAGACAGGCACCGGCAAGCTGCGCCGTCTGCAGCAGAACCGTCAGCACCTTTTCGAGAAGAAGCCGTCAACCCGAACCCGTCGCCTCGACGGCATGGTCGCCGTGCATCCCGGCGACGCCAAGAAGATCAAGCGCCTCCTCGGCGAGCGCTGATCCCTGACGGCACCCACACGAACGACAAGAACGACGAAGGAGAACCACCATGGCTCGCGTGAAGCGTGCAGTGAATGCCAAGAAGAGCCGTCGCCAGGTGCTGGAACGCGCCAAGGGCTACTACGGCAACAAGAGCCGGTCCGTCCGGGCGGCCAACGAACAGGTGATGAAGAGCGGGCAGTACGCCTTTCGTGACCGCCGCGCGAAGAAGGGCGAGTTCCGTCGCCTCTGGATCCAGCGGATCAACGCTGCTTGCCGCCTCAACGACATCAGCTACAGCCGGTTCATCGCCGGCATGAACGCTGCTGGGATCGAAGTGGACCGCAAGATGCTCGCCGATCTGGCCATCACCGACGCCGCCGCGTTCAGCGCGGTCGTGGAACAGGCCAAGGCGGCGCTCTGAGCACCCCGTACACCCCAGGGCTCACGTATTCGAGCCCCAAGGTTCAGCGACTGCGGCGCCTCCTGGGGCGCCGCAGTGCGCGTTCGGAGGAGGGTGTGCTTGTGGTGGAGGGTGCGGGCCTTCTGGCCCAGGCCGTTGCGGCCGGATGGCAGGTCGAGGCGCAGTTCATCGCGCCCGGCGCCGAGCCCGTCGCCTGCGATGCGCCGGTGTTCGAGTTCGGTCCGAACGTGTTGGAACGTGTGGCGACAACCGAGTCGCCGCAGCCGGTGATCGCCATCGTTCACCAACGACTTCAGGTCCTTCCGGCGGGCGCGACGTTCGTGATGGCGGCCGATCGTCTCGCCGATCCCGGCAACGCAGGCACCATCATCCGTTCCGCCGAGGCGGCGGGTGCGGCTGCCGTCGCGTTCACGGCGGGCTCGGTCGACCCGTTCAACCCGAAGGTGGTGCGCGCGTCGGCCGGGTCGTTGTTCCGGATACCGGTCGTCGCCTGCGAGCTGGACGTACTTCGGGCCGCGGGCCTGCGGGTGCTGGCGACCTCGTCGCACCACGGCACGGTGTACACCGACGAGGACTTCACCTCGCCCATCGCGGTGGTGGTGGGGAACGAGGCGCACGGTGTGCCCGACGACGCGGCGGTGGATGGTTGGCTCACCATCCCGCACGAGGGTGCCGCCGAGAGCCTCAACGTCGCGATGGCGGCGACGGTGCTCGCATTTGAGGTCGCCCGGCAGCGCCGAGGCCGGTAACGTGTGCACCCATGGCCGTGCAGCCGCGACTGATGCAGCGATTTCGGTGCCCCCGGGCGCACCGGGGCTGCCCGCCGACGCGCTGACGCGTCACGCTGCCACATCGCTCGGGGGAGTCAACGACCCCAATCGTTTCGACCTGTGGAGATGAGAATGATCGACGACGTACGAGCGGCCGCTGATGCCGCAGTGGCGCGCCTGGGCGCGGCCGGCAGCCTCGCCGTAGCCCGGGCACTCGAGATCGAGCTGCTCGGAAAGAAGGGCCCGTTCGCCGAGTTCAAGACCCGGCTCGGCGGTCTCGCGACCGTGGAGGAGAAGAAGGCGGCCGGGCAGGCGCTCAACGAGGCCACGCTCGCCGTGCAAGCGGCGGTGCAGGGTCGCACGGACCACCTGAAGCGGTCCGAGCGGGCCGTGCAGCTGGAGTCCGAACGGATCGACCTCACCGAGGTCCTCTCGCAGCCGTCACGCGGTCACGCACACATCGTCACCCAGGCATGGCAACGGCTCGAGGACGTGTTCCTGGGGATGGGCTTCCAGGTGGCCGAGGGGCCCGAGGTCGAGACCGACTGGTACAACTTCGAGGCCCTCAACATGCCGCCCGACCACCCGGCGCGCAGCATGCACGACACGTTCTACGTCGATCACGGCGCGCCGGGCAGCACCGTGCTGCGGACGCACACGTCGCCGGTGCAGATCCGCGTGATGCAGACGCTGCCGCCACCGATCTACATGATCATGCCCGGCCGCGTGTTCCGCAACGAGACCACCGACGCGACTCACCTCGCGGTGTTCCACCAGATCGAGGGCCTGGTGATCGATCGCGGGATCACGCTCGCCGACCTCGCCGGCACGATCGAATCGTTCACCAAGTCGTTCTTCGGCGCCGGCTTCTCCAGTCGCTTGCGCCCCAGCTACTTCCCGTTCACCGAGCCATCGGCCGAGTTCGACATCCGCACACCGGCGGGCGACTGGTTGGAGCTCGGAGGCAGCGGCATGGTGCACCCGAACGTGCTGCGCGCCGGCGGCCTCGACCCAGAGGAGTGGAGCGGATTCGCGTTCGGTTTCGGCATCGACCGAATGGCCAAGGAACGACACGGCGTCGGCGACGT
>JAYVMH010000070.1:0-4148 GCA_043759015.1 Actinomycetota bacterium | reverse complement strand
CCCACGGACCTGGAAGTGCGGGCGCTGCAGGGCCTTCCGAACTGGGGTGCGTTCACGTCCGACGATTGGGGTGGCGGCGCACTGTTCGACCTCGGCGTGCATCCGCTCGCGGTGGCGATGATGTTGGCCGCCGCATCCGGCGAGGGCCCGGTGGTGGCTGTGTCGTGCACGCTCCGCGGCAGCGAACGCCATCGTTCCGATGAGCACGCCGAAGTACGGCTTCACTTCGGCTCCGGGTTCACCGCCAAGGTCGTGTCGAGCTGGCAGGCCGGCCCGGAGCCCATGTGGGATGCTCAACTGGCCGGGCACAACGGCGTGCTGCGCGCCGAGATCTTTCCCAGCCCGACGCTCGAGCACAACGGCGCTCCGGTGCAGCTGCCCGCGCCCACCGGCGCGATGCCACTCCTGGAGCAGCTCGGGTTCGCCGCGCAGTTGGAGGCACTTGTCGAGGCTGTGCGCGCCAGGCGCGAGCCACTGATGAACGCCGCATTCGGACGAGAAGTGCTGCAGATCGTGTTGACCGCCTACACGTCGGCCGGCCGCCAGGGCGCACGAGTTCCATTGCCGTACGCGGGCGCGATCGATCGCACGCCGCTGCAGTTGTGGCACGGCGACTGAGCCACGACCGTTCAGCGAATCGGCGACGTCAGACGGCGCGAACCTTCAGGGCTTCGTCGCCCTTGCGGCCTTGGCCGATTTCGAACTCCACCGTCTGGCCCTCTTCGAGCGAGCGATACCCGGATCCGTCGATGTTCGAGAAGTGCACGAAAACATCGGCACCACCTTCTCGAGAGATGAAGCCGTAGCCCTTTTGGGCGTTGAAGAACTTCACGGTGCCGATGGTCATTGCCTTCTCCACTTTCTTCGCCGCCGCTGTGGTGGCGTTGCCGTCACGCTAGCTCACCGAACATGCCTCGGCGACCGGTCGGCACGTCCTCGGGACCGACCGTTCTCCACCGGTGCCAGCACGTTCGCGCTCAGCGATCGCCGGCGGGCACCACCAGTCGCACAGGGTCGCCCAGTCGAACCAGACCCGGACGAACCACTGCCGAGTTCAGCGCCAGCCGTCCGTTGAATCGGCGCAGGATGTCGCGCAAGACGTCCGGATCGCGTTCGAGCGTGTCGGGGTCGACTGTCGTCATCGGGCAACGCGCCCGTAGCGAATCCATCCGCACGATGGCGTCGCCGACGTGCAACTCCGCACCCTCCCATCCCACCTCGGCCATGCCGTGGACGCCTCCGAGGAGGATGTTCGGACGCAGCCGCCGCACGTCGCGGCCGAACTCCTCGACCGCACCATCCGTGGCGACGAGCAGCGGGAGTACGTCGAACCGCTCGGGACCATCGAACGCCTCGAGCCATGCGTCGTCCCCCGCGATCTCCCGAACGAGAGCGAGTGCCTCGGGCGAATCCCATCGGTGCCCGTCGATGTGCGGTGGCCCATCGACACCGAGCGTGCCTCGCAGACCAAGCAGCCGATGGTGCCGCCGCGAGGTGCGCACGCCCTCGGGCCCGCGCACGTGCACGATGCGATCGCCCGGGATCCCGAGCGGGGTGAGCTCCGCCGACGTCAACAACTCGCCGGCCAACGTCTTGACGGGATAGCGCCAGAGGCCGGCGATGTGGAGGTCGATGATGGGACTGGTCATGGGAGGTTCTCCAGGAGGTGTGCCGCGGCGCACCGCGCGTCACGGATCGGTGCAACGGAGCCGAACACGGCGGCCTGGACGATCGCACCGTCGATGAGCACGGCCAGAGCGCCGACCAACCATTCCGGCGAATCGCTCCGGCCCCGCGCGGCCAGTGTTGCCAGGTGCTGCGCAAGCTCGCGCTTGTGGTCGGCGACGATCCGCCGGTGCGAGTCGTCGATCTCGGTAGTTTCGGCGATCACGTTGAGGAACGCGCAGCCCCGGTACTCGGGGCCAGATGCCCACTGCTCGATGACGTCGAACGTGGCCAACAGCGGGGCGACTCCCTGCAGGGCACGCTCCTCGACGGTGTCGACGAACCATCGCATCCATCGCGTGTGCCGATCGTTCAGCCAGGCGGTCACCAGTTCGCGCTTGGACGGGTACAGCGAGTAGAGGCGGCGCAACGACACGCCCGATGCATTGCGAACATCGTCCATGCCCACGCCCGCAACACCGCGTTCGCAGAACAGTCGGTCTGCCGCGACCAGTACAGCGGCTGTGGCCGCGTCGGCGGTGATCGTGGTTGCCGGACTCATCGCAGGGGGATCCCGCTGGCGTCGCCCGCGGCGCGCGGCCCGACGATGCGGCGCTCGGACTCAGGGATCGCGACGTCGTTGATGCTCGCTTCGCGGCGGCACATGTAGCCGAGATCGTCGAACTCCCAGTTCTCGTTGCCGTACGACCGGAACCACTGTCCCGACGCGTCGTGCCATTCGTATTGGAACCGAACGGCGATGCGATTCCCGCTGAACGCCCAGAGGTCCTTGCGCAGTACGTAATCCAGTTCGCGCTCCCACTTGCGCGTCAGGAACGCGACGATCTCCTCGCGCCCCTTCACGAACTCGCCGCGATTGCGCCACTCCGAGTCCGCGGTGTAGGCACCGGCCACGCGCTGGGGGTCGCGGGTGTTCCATGCGGCCTCCGCCATCAACACCTTCTGGCGGGCTCCCGCTTCGTCGAACGGCGGCAACGGCAGGCGCGGTTCGGGCATGTCGGGCATCGCGGGCATGGGTGTTCCTCCGTTGCAAGCGGTCAAATGAGAACGTTGGTTCTCAACCTATCGCCGGCGGCAGTGGACACGCAACGCCGATGCCCACACGCAGGTCGAGCGAGGTCTGCTCGGTACGGATGGTGAGGTGCGCACAGACGGGCTCCATCGCCCAGAGCCCACCGATCCGAGTCAACCAGCCGGTGCCGGCGCACGCGGGCACGTGGACGCCGCTGACGGGTGCACCGCCGCTTTGCCAGCTCAGGCCCACCTTGCCGATCGACTCCGGCTTGACCCGGACCTCGAACGCCTGGCTCGCCACCGACAACAGGCCGAACCGTGCGAACACGGCGGTCACGCCGCTCGGCAGCCCGGAGGGAATGACGTCCAACGCTCGATCGGCCGGCAGCGCGATACCACTCACGATGCGTTCCGCCGGACCCGCCGGTGCCTGCTCGGTCGGGTACGCCTGACTGCACTCCAGCGTCGCCGTGCCGGCGGAGAACAGCGTCAAGCCCTCAGCGATGCGCTGCAGCGTGGCGGCGGTGAGGGGCGACGGCGCGATCAGCGCCCAGTGCTCGCACGGATCACTTTCCGCACCGAGCGTGAACACCACTTCGTAACCATCCGAGACCCTCCCGATCGCGCCATGGCGTCCGAGCACCCGCACGTCGAACGACGGCGCCGATCGCACGGGCAGACCGGCACCGTGCGCTACTTCGACCACGCCGAGCCGGCCGGTCAGCGGGTCCCGACCGCTCCACGTGGAGCCCTCACCGCGCCACGCCATGGGCAGGTAGGTGGGGTGGAACGGGATGCGATCGTCGGAGCACTGCCCGTTCGTGTTCGCCAGCACCGATGTCGCCAGAACCGACGCGGCCGCCGACTCGGCCGCCGAGCCGAACGTGGACGGCGTCGACGACAAGTGCAGGGTCGTGGGCGGGTGTGCCGTCGCATTGCCGTCGGCCCACGAGTTGGCGACGACGACGGTGAAGATCACGGCGATGGTGATCCCCACCATCCACCTCCCCGCACCCGGCGAAGGTTGCCTCGAGCCGTTCATGCGCGACGGAGGGGCCCGATGCCCGCCGAACATCGTGCCGTCCGAGTCGATGAGCTCGATCACCTTCATCGACTGCAGATCTCGTCGGTCCTTCATGTGGGGTCCACATTGCACTGCGCCGGAAACGATGTCCACCACGCGGCCTCGAGGCCACCGCCCCGTGATTCGACTTCGCGTGGTGTTCTCCGTGCGTTCACGCCTGCGCAACGACCCGAGCGCTGCGCTTCGACGATGGTCCGTAGGATCCGCCCGGTGCGCATCCTGCTGGCCTCCGACCTCCACTACGCGCTCCCCCAGTTCGACTGGCTCGTCGACATTCGCCATCGTTCGATCTGGTCGTGCTCGCCGGTGATCACCTCAACCTCGCGTCAGCGGTCCCGCTGGATGCACAGAGCGTGGTCGTCCT
>JAYVMH010000069.1:0-4166 GCA_043759015.1 Actinomycetota bacterium | reverse complement strand
GTACGCCGCGTCGCTCGGTCTGCCGGTCGCCCTGTCGCCCTCCGTCACGCCGAACCTGACCCGCGCTCGGCTCGCCGCGCTTCGCGACGCCGGCGCCGGCGCGGTGTCGCTCTCGCTCGACGGCGCGCGCGCCGAGACGCACGATCGCGTGCGTGGCATCGAGGGAGTGCACGCGGCGACGGTCGCCGCAGCGGCGATGGTCCGCGAGCTCGGCTACCGGTTGCAGATCAACACCACGGTCACCGCCGACAACGTCGAGGAGTTGCCGGAGCTGCTGGCGTGGGTGATCGACGCCGACATCTCCCTGTGGAGCGTGTTCCTGCTCGTGCCGACGGGCCGCGGTGCACATCTCGACAGCCTCGCCAGCGAGGATGTGGAGGAGGTGCTCCACTGGCTGCACGACGTCGGCGACCTCGTTCCGGTGAAGACCACCGAGGCACCGCAGTTCCGCCGCGTCGCGATGCAGCGAGCGGGCGTGGACCATCTCGACGACGCATTCCCACCCGGGCCGCTGCGCCGGCGTCTTCGCGAGCGGACGAAGCAGCTCGTGCCCGCCACGCACGCGTTGCGCCATCGTCGCCAACCCCTCAGCGTGAACGCCGGCCGCGGCGTGGCGTTCATCGACCATCAGGGCACGATCTTCCCGAGTGGCTTCCTACCCCTTGCGGTCGGTTCGGTGCGGCAGCGGCCGTTGTCCGCCTGGTACCGCGACTCGCCGTTGATGAGATCGTTGCGCGACCCCGATCGTTTCAGCGGCAAGTGCGCGGTGTGCGACTTCCGCGCGGTGTGCGGAGGGTCTCGGTCGAGGGCGTACGCCACGACCGGCGACCCGCTGGGTGACGATCCGGCCTGCGACTACATGCCGCCGGCTCAGAAGGGTCAGAGGGCTCCGAGGGCTCAGAACACGACGGGTACGCTGCGCGGACCGCGCACCTGACCGCCCGCCCATGTGACCTCGCCGCCGTCGGCGAGGCCGAACTCGGGGATCCGGCGCAACCACTCCGCGATCGAGACGCGCAGCTCCATGCGGGCGAGGTTCGACCCGGCGCAGCGATGGATGCCCGCGCCGAACGCGACGTGACGGTTCTCGATGCGGTCGAAGTCCACCTCGTTGGGTCGATCGAACATCTCCGGGTCGCGGTTGGCAGCGGCGAAGTTCAGCAACACCTTCTGGCCAGCCTTGATCGGGCAACCCTGCACCTCGACGTCCTCGACCGCGATGCGCGCCATCGTGACCGGGGAGTAGGCGCGGAGCAGCTCCTCGACCGCGACGGCCAGCATCGACGGGTCCTCCACGAGGCGGCGCGCGTCGTCGGGGTGCGTGGCGAGGTGCCACATCGAGGAACCGATCGCCGACCACGTGGTGTCGACGCCGGCGATGAGGGTCAGCGCAGCCATTCCCATGATCACCGTGTCGTCGATCGGCTGGCCCTCGACCTCGGTGTGCAGCAGTTCGCTGATCAGGTCGTCGCCGGGGTCTTCGCGTCGGTCGGCGAGCTGCTGCAGCAGGAAGCCGACGATGCCATCGAAGCCGCGCTTGCTGCGCACTTCGTCGTGCGCGAACTCGAGCACGTCGCGGACCCAGCCGGTGAACGTGTCGGCGAGCTCGCCCGGAACACCGAGGATCGACGCAATCACGCGAACGGGGATCTGCTGCGCGTAGTCCGCAGCGGCGTCGGCGGTGCCGGCGGCGATGAAGCCGTCGATCAGTGAGCTGCACAGCTCGCGTGTCATCGGCTCGTAGCCGTCCACCCGCGAGTGGGAGAACCAGGGCAGCAGCAACCGACGCGTCCAGGTGTGCAGGGGGGCGTCGGCGTCGATCGGCGGGAGGGGCAGCTCGAACGCGTCCAGGGTACGATCCTCGGGCGAGAACGTGAGCACGCCCACATCGCGCGAGCTGAAGTGGGCGACGTCGTGGGCCACCGCGAACACGTCGGCGTAGCGGGTCGGCATCCACGAGCCGCCCCATCGATCCGAGTGGGCGATCGGGCACGTCTGGCGAAGGTCGTCCCACACGGGGTACGGGTGGGTGACGTACTCGGGGTCGAGGATGTCATAGTCCGACGTCCAGTCCGAAACAGGTTCGGTGGCCATGTGATCTCCCCAGGATGAATGCCGGCCCGATGCCGATCCGCATTCTGGCGACCATTGTGACCGATGCGGTGCGAGAACTTCCCGTCGGGGTGAAAACGGGGGGACGTGGGTGGCCGACCGTCCGTATCCGGGCCCCCAGCGGACCTTCGTCGTCGCGGTCCCGTGATCGGGCCGCCCACGACGTAGAGTCGTCGGCCATGAAGGTCGGAGTCCTCGTCGTCGCGTACAACGCCGAGGCGACGCTCGCGAACGTTCTGGACAGGATCAGTCCCGACATCCGCCCGCAGCTCGCGGAGGTGCTGGTCCAGGACGATCACTCCACCGACCAGACCTTCGACGTCGCGAAGCGCTACCTCGAGCGTGGCACCGAGCTGCCACTGACGGTGCTGCGCCATCCGCAGAACCTCGGCTACGGCGGCAACCAGAAGTCCGGCTACACGTACGCGTGCGACCACGGCTGGGATGTGGTCGTGCTCCTCCACGGCGACGGGCAGTACGCGCCGGAGTTCATGCACGAAATGGTCACACCGATCCTCGACGGGTCCGCCGACGCCGTGTTCGGTTCGCGGATGATGACCCGCGGCGGTGCGCGCCGAGGTGGTATGCCGCGCTACAAGTACGTCGGCAACCGCATCCTCACCACCGCGCAGAACGCGCTCGCCGGCACGACGCTCAGCGAGTGGCATTCGGGCTATCGCGCGTATCGCGTGAGCGCGCTCGCTGAGCTGCCGTTCCTTTCGAACAGCGACGGGTTCGACTTCGACACCGAGATCATCCTCGAGCTGCTCGCCGCTCGGAAGCGGATCGTGGAGATTCCGATCCCCACCTACTACGGCGACGAGATCAGCCGCGTGAACGGCATCAAGTACGCCCGCGACATCATCGGGCACACGGTCCGGCATCGGTTCGGCCGCGCCGGCTTCGGCAAGGGCATCCTCGGCCGGATCGGCGAGCCGTATCAGTACAAGCCGTCGCCACACAGCTCCCACGGCCGCGTGCTGCAGATGATGACCACCCGCCCGCCGGCGAAGGTGCTGGATGTCGGCTGCGGTCCCGGCTGGCTGGCGGAAGCGCTGCGCGGTCAGGGCCACGACGTGACGGGGGTCGATTCGGTGGAGGACGCGGGGGTGCGCGAGCGGATGCACCGTTTCGTGCGCGCCGACCTCGAGCACGCGATCCCCCTCGAGGCAGGCGGCGGGTTCGATGTCGTCGTCGCGGCCGATGTGATCGAACATGTGCGGTCGCCCGAGGCGCTCATCACCCAGATGGCCGAGCGCTTGGGGCCGGGGGGCACGATCATCGCCAGCGTGCCCAACCTGTCGCACTGGTACCCGCGGTTCCGGATCGCGATCGGTCTGTTCGACTACGACCAGCGTGGCGCACTCGACGCGACGCACCTGCGCTTCTTCACTCGCCGTTCGTTCCTGCGGATGACGAAGGGCGTCGGGCTGGATCCCATCGATCGTCGGCACACGGGGCTGCCGTTCGACGCGCTGGGGATCGACGCCGAGCACGGTCTCGGTCGTGTCGCGGGGCTGATCGACCGCGCATTGGTACGTGCGTGGCCCACGATGTTCGCGTATCAGTTCGTCTACGAGTTCGACGTCACCGCGGCTCTCGATGTGGCGCGCCAGACGGCTCGCTGACCCCGCGTCGCGCGCGGCGCGTCGCTGCATCGTGGCGGCGATCGTGGTCTTTGGGTTGATCGCGTGCCACGGCAATCCGTTCGCGTTGTTCGACCACGGAGGTGCCGGCTCGAACTTCTACGACGAGCAGGCGCGGTCGTTGTTGCGATTGCACCTGTGGGTTCGTCGCGACGTCGCCAGCATCGAGGGATTCGACGTGGGCGGCCACACGTACCTCTATTACGGACCGTTCCTTGCCCTCACTCGACTGCCGTTCGCGCTGTTCGGCAACGTGTTCTTCGATCGGATGAGCCGCGTGTCGCTGGTCGTCGCGTATGGCTTGCTCTGTACGGGCGCATTCCACCTGGTGCGCTCGCGGACCGCGAGCACCTGGCGCACGGTCGCCGCGGTGCTGGCCGTGGCCGTGTCGCCGGCGCTGTCGCTCGC